>NZ_JBXEJO010000060.1:0-59136 GCF_056837965.1 Bradyrhizobium ferriligni | reverse complement strand
GCCGAAAGCGCGTTCGTGACGCCCTTTATATGGCGGCCCTCAACGCAGTTCGCAGAGCTGATCCGTTCAAGGCCTTCTATGCACGACTGCGACAGGCCGGAAAACCAGCCAAACTCGCCCTCATCGCCGTCGCCAGGAAGCTGCTCACGGTCCTCAATGCCATGATGCGAGACCGAAAGCCGTACCTGCAGACCAAACCAACATAACAGTTGCCGGCCTGCGCCGGGACGACGGCTTGTAGACGCAGGCCGCGCCACACAATCGGTGTCGCCCTGACGAATGGAGAGGCGCCTGCAAGTCAGCCCAGCAAAAAGCCCCGGACATGCCGGGGCTCTTAACTTCATCGCTCGCGATGACCGCGGATCAGTAGCGGTAGTGATCCGACTTGTACGGTCCTTCCTGCTTGACGCCGATATAGTCGGCCTGGTCCTTGCGCAGCTCGGTCAGCTTGACGCCGATCTTGGCGAGGTGCAGGCGGGCGACCTTCTCGTCCAGCGTCTTCGGCAGCACGTAGACCTTCTTGGCGTACTTGCTGTCCTTGTTGTTGGCGAACAGCTCGATCTGCGCCAGCGTCTGGTTGGTGAAGGAGGCCGACATCACGAAGGACGGATGGCCCATCGCATTGCCGAGGTTCACCAGGCGGCCTTCCGACAGCATGATGATGCGGTGCTTGTCGGGGAATTCGATCTCGTCGACCTGCGGCTTGATGTTGGTCCACTTCAGATTGCGCAACGAGGCGATCTGAATCTCGTTGTCGAAATGACCGATGTTGCAGACGATGGCGCGATCCTTCATCGCGCGCATGTGCTCGATGGTGATGATGTCCTTGTTGCCGGTGGCGGTGACGAAGATGTCGGCGCGCGGCGCCGCGTCTTCCATGGTCACGACCTCATAGCCTTCCATCGCCGCCTGCAGCGCGCAGATCGGATCGACCTCGGAGACCATGACGCGGCAGCCGGCCTGGCGCAGCGAGGCGGCCGAGCCCTTGCCGACGTCGCCGAAGCCGGCGACCATCGCGACCTTGCCCGACAGCATCACGTCGGTGCCGCGGCGGATGCCGTCGACCAGCGACTCGCGGCAGCCATAGAGGTTGTCGAACTTCGACTTGGTGACGCTGTCGTTGACGTTGATCGCCGGGAACAGGAGCGTGCCCTTGTTGGCCATCTCGTAGAGGCGATGCACGCCCGTGGTGGTCTCTTCCGAGACGCCCTTGATGTTCTTGGCGATCTCGGCGAACCAGCCCTTCGGCTTCTCCTTCAGGAGGCGCTTGACCAGCGCGTAGAAGATCTCCTCTTCCTCGGAGCCCGGCTTGTCGAGGAAGGCGGTGTCGCCCTGCTCGGCGCGGTAGCCGGCATGCACCAGCATGGTGGCGTCGCCGCCGTCATCAAGGATCATGTTCGGCGTGCCGCCGCCGTGCCAGTCGAACAGCTTTGCGGTGTAGTCCCAGTACTCGGTCAGCGTCTCGCCCTTGACGGCGAACACCGGAATGCCGGCGGCGGCGATCGCGGCCGCGGCGTGATCCTGGGTCGAATAGATGTTGCAGGAGACCCAGCGGATGTCGGCGCCGAGCGCGGCCAGCGTCTCGATCAGCACCGCGGTCTGGATCGTCATGTGCAGCGAGCCCGCGATGCGCGCGCCCTTCAGCGGCTGCTTGGGGCCATACTCCTCGCGGGTAGCCATCAGGCCGGGCATCTCGGTCTCGGCCAGCGAGATCTCCTTGCGGCCGAAATCGGCGAGCGCAATGTCCTTGACGATGTAGTCGGTGAAGCCGGGCTTCGTGGGGGCGTTCATTTGAGCGTCCTGTTGTTGAACGGGTCGTTCCGGGTCGCCTCGAAGAGGCGAACCCGGGATCTCGAGGTGATGATTAGGGATTCCGGGTTCGCTCGCTCTCGCGAGCGCCCCGGAATGACGCAAGTATCAGAGCGCGCGCTTCAGCTGCTCGACGAGATCGGTCTTCTCCCAGGAGAAGCCGCCCTCATTGTCGGGCGTGCGGCCGAAATGACCGTAGGCCGAGGTGCGCGCGTAGATCGGGCGGTTGAGGTCGAGATGGCTGCGGATGCCGCGCGGCGTCAGATCCATCGCCTTGGCCGCCGCCTTCTCGAGCTGATCCTCCGAGACCTTACCGGTGCCGTGGGTGTCGATGTAGATCGACAGCGGACGCGCCACGCCGATCGCATAGGCGAGCTGCAGCGTGCAGCGGTCGGCGAGACCGGCCGCGACGATGTTCTTGGCGACATAGCGCGCGGCATAGGCGGCCGAGCGGTCGACCTTGGTCGGATCCTTGCCGGAGAACGCACCGCCGCCATGCGGAGCCGCGCCGCCATAGGTGTCGACGATGATCTTGCGGCCGGTCAGGCCGGAGTCACCGTCGGGACCGCCGATGAAGAACTTGCCGGTCGGATTGATGTGCCAGATCGTCTTGTCGCTGATCCACTCCTTCGGCAGCGCCTCGCGGACATAGGGCTCGACGATGTCGCGGATCTGCTTGGACGAGAGGTCCTCGACCAGATGCTGATGCGAGACCACGATCTCGCGGACGCCGACCGGCTTGCCGTTCTCGTACTGCACCGTGACCTGGCTCTTGGAGTCCGGACCCAGCACCTTCTCACGGCCGGAGTGGCGCGCTTCGGAGATCAGCCGCAGGATCTTGTGGGCGTAGAAGATCGGCGCCGGCATCAGGTCCGGCGTCTCGTTGGTGGCGTAACCGAACATGATGCCCTGGTCGCCGGCACCCTCTTCCCTGACCTCGCCCGGCTGCAGCGCGTCGACGCCCTGCGCGATGTCGGCCGACTGCGGATGCAGCAGGATCTCGATGTCGCAGTTCTTCCAGTGGAAGCCGTCCTGCTCGTAGCCGATATCCTTGATTGCAGAGCGAACCACGCTCTCGATGTGGTCATTGGTGACCGAGCTCGGGCCGCGCGTTTCGCCGGCGATCACCACCTTGTTGGTGGTCGCGAGCGTCTCGCACGCCGCGCGGATCTGCCACGGGTCGATGCCCGCTTTCGGTCCCTCGCGATAGAACAGATCGACGATCTCATCCGAGATACGATCACAGACCTTGTCCGGATGGCCTTCCGAGACCGACTCGCTGGTGAACAGGTAAGACGCGCGCATCAAGCAAACCCCTTGTTAAGTCGAAGTCCGACGTTGGTTGGTGAATATGTCCCCGGCATGTCAGTCTCGTCGCCGCGAGATGACGTAGGATTCGTCGTAGAACCACAGCCCGTTGTGTTTGCGGAGAACTTCGCGTGTGGCCTCGAGAGCTCGTCCGTTTTCGGTCGTTTCGGTCAACCGCTCATCTTCGATCTGCGCGACATACACCGCCGCATTCCACGCAGCAAAGGCCGTCGAGGTTCCGATCGAGCCGGTCACCTCATTGGGCAGCGCTTCCATATCATATCGGAAGATCGAACGGTTATCGGCGTAGGCGTTGAAGTTCAGCTCGCGTCCGGCGGATCCCAGTTCGTATTTCACCGCGCGCAGTATCTCATGGCGACTGACGGCGAAAGGATTTTCTCCGGGCCAGACGGCTTGAATCATTTCAAGTCCGGGATCGCCGCCGTGGGAGTGGATTCCTATCAGCCGCCCGCCGCCGCGCAGCGCGCGGGCCAGCGGCGCGATGATCCGCTTGGCGCGGAAGTTCACCGAGGATTTGGCACGGTAGGGTTGCGAGGCGATCACAAGATCGAAATTGGCTTCGGTGCGGCCGGCCCGCGGAATGATGGAATCGAGCAGGAACCGGTGATCGTCCCGGTACAGGACCAGCGCCACCGGCCGCTCATAGATCGGCATCGCATTGCCGGGGCTGAGATTGGCGCGCCAGTTCTGCTCCAGGAATGGACCGAGTTCGGCGATCTGCGCCTCGAATTCGCCCGAGGAAGCGCCCCGCAGGGCTACCTCGTGCCAGATCATGCTGGCGGCCGCCGCGGAGTTCTTGGGCGTCAGCCAGGGCGCCTCGGCGTAATACATGTTGGTGAACACGAAGACGCTGGCCGGATGCTCGAACAGGCGGTCGGGGACCTTATCGAGGGTGAGGCGGACGTCCTCGAGGCTCAGTTCCTTGCCGGCGACATAGAACGGCATATGTGGGAAGCGGCCATGCATGGCGCGCAGGACCCGCGCCAGCACCGTGCCGTCGCCCATTCCGGCATCGAACACCCGCAGCGCCGGCGGCCGCGGGTGGATGGCCGCCAGTTCCAGCGCGACCCGGTCGGCGATGACCCGCTTCTCGCTACAGGTGTGGACGAACAGCAAATAACGCTGGCGGTTCTCGAAGAACCGGAAATTGCCCCGCGGATCGCGCTTTTCCGGCGGCACCACGAGGCCGCGCGGCGGCGCCACGCCGCCCGGCGTCGAGGTCGCGATGAAGGCGTTGATGCGGTCGAGCGTATCGATGGTGATGCGCTTGCCCTCGCGCAGCCGGTACACCAGCTTGCCGTCGTTGACGGCACGGCGGCCGAACGTCGTCTCCGCCATGTCGGAGCGGCGGCAGAAATCCGTGATCTGGCTGAGGATTTCGTCGTTCTTCATGGCGCCTGGGGTGGGCAGCGGCGAGTGGGACGGAAGTGGGCAGAATTGATGACTGACAGCGTCTTATCACCATTTTCCCACCAGTTGAACCCCCCTCTGCTGCCCGATCACCAAACAGTCAGGACCGCCCCCTGGACCGTCTCTTGGACCACCCTGCCGTCGTCGATCGCCATGACGGCTTTACCCCCGGATGACCGATGCGCCGCCTGCTCCTGATCCCCGCCCTCCTGGCCGCTCTGCTCTGGTCGGCGCCCTGTTTCGCCCAGGCGCGCTCCCAGCTCGGCCCGCTCTGCACGACCGAGACCACGCCGGCCGACCAGATGATCGACGCCTGCACCAAGATCATCGCGCTGAAGGTGTTTTCCGGCGAGAGGCTCGCGACCATCTATTTCTGGCGCGCGGTCGGTTGGAACAAGAAGGGCAACTACGCCCAGGTGATATCCGACGCCACCGAGGCGCTGCGCCTCAAGCCCAGCACCGCTGTCTACAATCTCCGGGGCTCGGCCTATTTCGACAAGGGCGAGTACGACATCGCGATCGCCGACTTCAACGATGCGCTGCGCATGGGGCCGCCGAGCGGCATCATCTTCCACAACCGCGGCAACGTCTATCGCAGCAAGGGCGACTATGCCAAGGCGATCGCCGACTATGACGCCGCGATCAAGGCCGGTCCGAAGTCAGCCTTCTCCTATCAGAACCGCGGCGCCTCGAAGCGGGCGCTCGGCGATCTCGACGGCGCGCTCGCCGACATCAATGAGGCGGTCAGGATCGACCCGTCGCTGCCGCAGCCGCTGATCAGCCGCGCCGTGATCTGGCGCGCCAAGGGCGAGATCGAGCGCGCGATTGCGGACACGTCGGAGGCAATCCGGCTCGCCAAGGCCAAAGCGCCCGTCAACATCATGACGCCGCCCGGCAGCGTGCTGATCTCGGCCTATACCCAGCGCGGCCTCAGCTATGAAGCGAAGGGTGATGCTGCGCTTGCCAAGGAAGATTACGCCTCGGTGCTCGAAGGCGTGGCGTCCGATGCCGGCAGCAAGGCCAACCAGGCCACCGCGAAAGTTCGGCTCGCGCTGCTCAAGGAGGCCGACGCGGCACCGCGCAAGACCGCGGCGGCGCCGGCCGCCGAGAGCAGCCCGGCCGCGCCACCGGCCGCTTCTGTCACGGCACCGGCCCCGCCCGCCGCGCCGGTCCGGGCGGCAGCAACCGGCCGGCGCGTCGCGCTGGTGATCGGCAACGGCGCCTATGCGCATGTCAAGGCGCTGCCCAATCCGCCCAACGATGCGCGCGCCATCGCCAGGAGCCTGCGCGATATCGGCTTCACCGTCTCCGAGGGGCTCGATCTCGATCGCGGCACGATGCAGAAGACGATCAACGATTTCCTGCGCGAGGCGGCGCGGTCGCAGATCGCCGTGGTCTACTATGCCGGTCACGGCGTGCAGGTCGACGGCCGCAACTACCTCGTGCCGGTCGACATCGAGTTCAAGCCGGGCAGCCGCGCCACCGACGCGATGCTCGACATGGACACCATCATGGCCGGGCTCGACGACCAGATCCGCACCAACATCCTGATCCTCGATGCCTGCCGTAACAATCCGATGGCGCCGCAGCAGGCCTCCGCGGGTCCAAGCCGCGGCATCGAAGCGGGCTCCGGCCTTGCCGCGCCCGCCTCGCTCGGATCGGGCTCGACGCTCGGCGCCGGCACGCTGATCGCGCTTGCGACCGCGCCGGGCCAGGTCGCGCTCGACGGCGAAGGCGCCAACAGCCCGTTCTCGGCGGCGCTGTCGCGCCATGTCGGCACGCCCGGCCTCGAGGTGCAGCAGATGCTGACGCGGGTCCGCGCCGAGGTCGTCGCCGCGACCAAGGGCAAGCAGGTGCCGTGGTCGAACTCGTCGCTGCTCGGCGAGGTCTATCTGGCGGAGCAGTGATGGTGCGCTTGAGCACCGTCATCCCGGGGCGCGCGCAGCGCGAACCTCAGGGGCGCAATTGCGCCCCGGGGGATCTCGATATTCCGGGTTCGATGCTTCGCATCGCCACGGAACGACATCAGCGCGTCACTTCCCCCACACCTCGTTCGCGACCTCGACCGCGAGCCGCAGCTTGGCCCACTGCTCTTCCTCGGAGAGAATGTTGCCTTCCTCGGTCGAGGCAAAGCCGCATTGCGGCGACACCGCGAGCTGCTCGATCGGGGCAAATTTCGATGCCTCCTCCAGCCGCCGCTTGATGTCGTCCTTCTTCTCGAGCTCGCCGAACTTCGAGGTGATGACGCCGACCACCACGACCTTGTTGCCCTTGGGCAGGAAGCGCAGCGGCTCGAAGCCGCCGGCGCGGTCGGAATCATATTCGAGGAAGTAGCCGTCGTAATTGGTGCCGGCGAGCAGGGTCTCGGCGACCGGCTCGTAGCCGCCGGAGGAGATCCAGGTCGAACGGAAATTGCCGCGGCAGACATGGGTCGTGATCACCATGTCGGACGGACGGTCGGCGATCGCGTAGTTGATGACGCGAGCGTAGATCTCCTGCAAACCGTCCGGATTGTCGCCGCGGTCGCGCGACTTCTGCAATTCCTCCTGCGAGCACAGGTAGGCCCACACCGTGTCGTCGAATTGCAAATAGCGGCAACCGGCGTCGTAGAACGCCTTCACCGCCTTGCGGTAGGTCTTGCCGAGGTCCTGATAGAATTCCTCGAGGTCCGGATAGACCTCCTTCGAGATCAGCTTGCGGCCGCCGCGGAAATGCAGCACTGCCGGCGAGGGGATCGTCATCTTCGGCGTGACATGCGCCTGGTTGGCGCACTTCTTCAGGAACCGAAAGTGATCGAGCATCGGGTGATGATCGGAGAAATCCAGCTTGCCGATCACCCTGATGGCATCGTGCCGGGTCTGCACGCCCGCGAACTGGATGCCCATATCGGGATGGAACAGCTCACAGCCGGTCAGATAGCTGAGGAAATCGAAATGCCACCAGGAGCGGCGGAACTCGCCGTCGGTCGCAAGCTTCAGGCCGACCGAGGCCTGCTTGTGCACGACCTTCTCGATTTCCATGTCCTCGACCTTGCGCAGTTCGTCGACCGAGATCTCGCCCTTCTCCAATCTGGCGCGCGCCTCCTTGATCTTCGGCGGCCGCAACAGGCTGCCGACCTCGTCGGCGCGGAACGGAGGCTTGGTTCGCTGCATGGTCAACTCCCGGACGTTTCCAATGTGCCTTCTAGTGTGCCTTCTAATGTGCCTTGGCCCCGGAGACGCCGAGGTGGCGCTCGAGGACGGAGGGATCGGCCTTCAGCGCGCTGCTTGCGGCATCGTGCACGATCGTGCCGCGTTCCAATATCACAACGCGGTCGGCGAGCCCCAGAATCTTTTGCGCGTTCTGCTCGACGATGATCGAGCAGATGCCGCCTGAGCGCGTGATGGTTCCGATCGCTTTTAACAATTCCTCAACGATGATCGGCGCGAGGCCTTCGGTCGGCTCGTCGAGCAGCAGCACTTTCGGATTCAGCGTCAGCGCGCGGCCGATCGCCAGCATCTGCTGCTCGCCGCCGGACAGCTGGTTGCCGAAATTGCGGCGCCGTTCCTGCAGCCGCGGAAACATCTCGTATACCCGCTCGACCGTCCACGGCCCGGGCTGCGCCACCGCGGTCATGTTCTCTTCCACCGTCAGCGAGCGGAAAATGTTGCGCTCCTGCGGCACCCAGCCGATCCCGGCGCGGGCGCGCTGGTCGGGCCGCATCGCCGTGATGTCGTGCCCTGCGAGCGCTAGGCTGCCGGCGAAGCGCCTGACGATGCCGACAATCGAATTGATCAGCGTGGTCTTGCCGGTGCCGTTGCGGCCGAGCAGCGCGAGCACCTGACCCTCCGCAAGCGCCAGCGACATATCGGGCAGCACCACCGCCTCGCCGTATCCGGCACGCAGACCCTGGATGGAAAGAAGGTCAGGCATCGGCCGCCTCGCCGAGATAGACCGCCCTCACCTGCGGATCGCGCGCGACCTCGTCGGGTGCGCCTTCGGTGAGCAGGCCGCCACTGACCAGCACCGAGATGCGGTCGGCGAAGGAGAACACCAGGTCCATGTCGTGCTCGATCAGGAGCACGGTGACGTCGCGCGACAATGCTGCGACCGCCGCGAGGATGTCGTGACGCTCGCTCTCGGGCACGCCGGCCGCGGGCTCGTCGAGCAGCAGCACCCGCGGCTTCGCGGCGATCGCGACCGCGATCTCGAGCAGGCGCTGCTTGCCATAGGGCAAGGTCGAGGTGAACTCCGTCATCACGTCGAGCAGATGGAAGCGCGACAGGATCTCGGCGATCTCGGCATTGACGTCGCTCCGGGTCCCCATCCGTCGCCACCAGTCGCCGCCGCGGCCCATCCGTTCGGAGACCGCAAGCCCGATGGTTTCGAGCGGGGTCAGGTCGGGATAGAGCTGATTGATCTGGAAGGTGCGCGACAAGCCGCGCAGCACCCGCTTGTGCACGGACAGGCCGGTGATGTCGCTGCCCTCGAGCAGGATGCGCCCGCTATTCGGCGTCAGCACGCCGGTCAGCTGATTGATCACGGTGGTCTTGCCCGCGCCGTTCGGCCCGATCAGCGCGTGGCGGGCGCCCTGCATCACCTTCAGCGAGAGATCGCGGGTGACGCGAAGGGCGCCGAAGGATTTTTCGAGGCCTCGTGTTTCCAGCGCGATCGTCATGACGCGTCGCTCTCCGGCATCGCAACGGCAGCCTTGCGGCCGGCGAACTGGCGGATGATCAGGTTCGGCACGAACAGCACCCAGCGATGGATCCGCGCGCGGCCGACCATCACGATCACGACCAGCACGAGGCCGATCCAGAACAGCCAGTATTGCGGGGTGATGCTCTGAAACAGCTCCTGCAGCATCTTGAACACGACGGCGCCGACCAGGCCGCCATAGAGATAGCCGGTGCCGCCGATCACCAGCACCAGCATCAGGTCGGCCGAGCGCTCGAAGGAAAACACGTCGAGCGAGGCGAGTGCCGTGGTCTGGGTGAACAACGCGCCGGCGATCCCGGCATAGAAGGCGGCGAGCGTATAGACCGCGATCAGGCGGCGGTTGACCGGCACGCCGATCGCGGCCGCGCGCAGCGGATTGTTCCTGATCGCGCGCAACGACAGGCCGAACGGCGAATGCACCACGCGTCGCGCGAGCAGGAACAGGATGAACAGCACGATCAGCGAGTAGAAGAACCCGGTCTTGCCGAACATGTCGAAGGTGAACAGACCGAGGATCGGCTGCATCTCGATGCCCTGCAGCCCGTCGGTGCCGCCGGTGATGTTGGAGAAGCGCTCGGCGAGCGCTTCCAGCAGCAGCGCGATGCCGAGCGTCACCATCAGCCGTGTCAGGTCGACGCCGCGGATGACGAGAAAACTGGTCAGGAAGCCGAGCAACGCCGCAACCAGACCGGCGGCGACCAGCGCGAGCACGGGCTCGTTGATGATGCCGTGCAGCGCCAGCAAGCCGGCCGAATAGGCGCCGACGCCGAAGAACGCCGCGTGGCCGAGCGACACGATGCCGGCGTAGCCGAGGATCAGGTCGAGCGACAGCGCGAACAAACCGAGCCGTACGATGTCGGTCATGATCAAATAGCGCGACGGGAACAGGAAGGCGCAGGCGAGCGCCAGCGCCCAGAACGCGACCTCGTTGATCCGCCAGCGCGCGCTGGCCATCGCGTGAGTGGAAACGTCTGATAGCGCGGTCATGCCCGCCTCACCGCGCCGCGGTGCGGCCGAACAGGCCGTTCGGACGCCAGAGCAGGATCACGATCATCACCGTGTAGATCACGAACGGTCCGAGCTTCGGCACGTAATACTTGCCCGCGACGTCGGCGATGCCTAGCAGCAGCGACGCCAGGAACGGTCCGGTGATCGACGAGGAGCCGCCGACGGTGACGACGATCAGGAAGTAGATCATGAATTTCAGCGGGAAATACGGATCGAGCCCGAGGATCTCCGCGCTCAGCGCGCCGCCGAGGCCGGCGAGGCCGCAGCCGAACGCAAAGGTGAAGGCGAACACCTGCGGCACGTTGATGCCGAGCCCGATCGCGGCGCGCGGATCGTCGACTGCGGCGCGCAGCCGGCTGCCGAACCGGGTCTTGGCGAGGATCAGTTGCAGCGCCAGCGTGAGCAGGCCGCAGATCACGACGATCATCAGCCGGTAACGACCGATGCCGACGCCGAACAGGTCGATCTGGCCTTCCAGCGCCACCGGCAGCTTGATGAAGACCCGCGACGATCCCATGATGTAGTCGACCGCCGCGACCGACATGAACACCAGACCGATCGAGAACAGCACCTGATCGAGATGGCTGCGGCTGTAGAGATGGCGGTACAGCGTGCGCTCCAGCGCAATGCCGATCACGGCGCTGCCGACAAAGGCGAGCGGCAGGCCTGCGAAGAACGGCCAGCCGGAATTATTTACCAGCACGGCGCAGATATAGCCGCCGGCCATCGCGAAGGCGCCATGCGCGAGGTTGACGAAATTCATCAGCCCGAGCGTCACCGCAAGCCCGCAGGCGAGCACGAACAGCAGCATGCCGTAGGCGACGCCGTCGAAGAAATTGGTGAGGATAGAGGCCATGGAGTCAGCTTAGCCGTGAGGACGCAACAAGAACAACAGCTCGAAGGTCAAGGTCATCGTCATGGCCGGGCCTGTCCCGGCCATCCACGTCTTTCTGCTCGCCGGGAAGAAAGACGTGGATGCCCAGCACACCTGCAAGAAGACGCGCTTCGCGCTTTTGGCCGGGCATGACGTGGTGAGGGCCGGAGCGCACGCCGCCGATGACGATGCTATCTCTTGGTCTTGCCGGAATCCTTGACGGCTTCGAAGGTCGCGAACTCGACATTGTAGAGCTCACCGTCGACCTTCTCGACCTTGCGGATATAGATGTTCTGCACGATGTCGCGGGTTTCCGGATCGATCGAGATCGGGCCGCGCGGGCTCTCCCACTTCATGCCCTTCATCGCCTCGATCAGCTTGTCGCCGTCGGTCGCACCATTGGTCTTCTTCAGCGCGTCGTAGATCAGATGGATGCCGTCATAGCCGCTGACCGCCATGAAGCCGGGGCGGTTGCCGAACGCCTTCTTGTAGGCGGCGACGAACTCCTTGTTCATCGCGGACGGATGGGCGGCCGAATAGAGATGCGCCGTCACCGCGCCAAGCGCGGCATCGCCCATATTGTTGAGGAGATCGTCGTCCATGACGTCGCCGGGTCCGATCACCCTGATGCCGCTCTTGTCGAGCCCGCGCTCGGCATATTGCTTCATGAAGTTGCCGCCCTGCCCGGCCGGCACGAATACGAACATCGCGTCGGGCTTGGAATCCTTCATGCGCTGCAGGAACGGCGCGAAGTCCGGATTGGCGAGCGGGACCTTGACCTCTTCCACGATCTCGCCACCGCCGGCGGTGAAGTGCTGCTTGAAGAACGTCAGCGCATCGTTGCCCGGCGCATAATCGGAGGTCAGCGTCGCGACCTTCTTGATGCCGTTCTTCACCGCCCAGTCGCCGATGATGGTGGAGGACTGCGCCAGCGTGAAGCTGGTACGCACGATATAGGGCGAACGCTCGGTGATGATCGAGGTGCCGGCCGCCATCACGACTTCCGGGATCTTGGCTTGCGTCGCCAGCGGCGCAGCGGCAAGCGCCGCGGGCGTCACGCCGAAGCCGGCGATGAAATTGACCTTGTCGTTGACGATCAGTTCCTGCGCGAGCCGCTTGGTGTTGTCGGGCACCGCGGCATCGTCCTTCAGGATGATCTCGATCTTCTTGCCGGCGACGGTGTCGCCCTTCTGCTGCATGTAGAGCTTGATGGCGTTATCGATCTGCTTGCCGGTCGACGCCTGACCGCCGGTCATCGGCAGGATCAGGCCGATCTTGACGGCGTCGTCCGCCCACGCCGGCACGCTGGCACACAACCCGGGAAGCACGGCCGAAGCGGCGCCCCACAGCAACATTTTGCGACGATTGAACATCGACGTCCCTCCCCCTTCCGTTCTTCTGCATCGAGCCTTGGTCCCGGCTCTTGCCTTGTTTTAACTCAAGCATGCACGGCCAAGCCGCAACGCGACAAGGCGTCTCCCCGTGCCCCCTGTCAATCGGACGATGGACGTGTGCCGCGCGCGACGCGATCGGGCTTGGCTGCAGAGACAAGTATCAGGATACCAATATCGCTCCCCAAGACTCAATGCCTCCGCGAGAAGCGGTCTTGCGCATTCAGCGCCGCCGCCGGCTCGATTCATTTGTACGATCGTACAAACGCAGCGACAATGTCAACAAACAAGCACAATTGCAGCCGAACGGTCGCGCCCGAGATCATCATCCATAAAGACCAGGGCCGTATCCTGCCTCCCATGCCAATCGTCTCGCGTCCCATCGCTGTCCTGACTGCCCTCGCGCTCGCGGCCGGCGCGCTCGGGGGATGCAGCTCCATGAACCAGAAGCTCTCGGCCGGCATGGCCGACACCATTCCAGCCTGGGCCGGCGGCCTGCCGTCGGATGCACCGCCGCGGCCGGGCACCCCGGAATACGACAAGTTCATGCAGGATCGGGAACGCAAGCGGCTGATGCCTGCGGCCCAGCGCGGCGACGAGGCGAAGCCGGCAACGGCACCGCAGGACGCGGCCCGCTGAGCGCACGGTCGGCCGGCAGAGCCCGCATCGCCTTGTGCGGGCGAGCGAAGTGCGGATCAGTCCACGAACACCACGGTCTTGCGTCCGTTGAGGATGACGCGATCGGCGAGATGGTAGCGGATCGCGCGCGCCAGCACCCGGCGCTCGATGTCGCGCCCCTTGCGCACGAGATCCTCAGGCGTGTCGCGATGGCTGATACGCTCGACGTCCTGGTCGATGATCGGCCCCTCGTCGAGATCGCTGGTGACGTAATGCGCCGTGGCGCCGATCAGCTTGACGCCGCGCTCATGCGCCTGATGGTAGGGCCTGGCGCCCTTGAAGCCCGGCAGGAAGGAATGATGGATGTTGATGCAGCGGCCCGACAGCCGTGCCGACATCTCGTCCGACAGGATCTGCATGTAGCGGGCCAGCACCACGAGATCGGTCTTGGTGTCCTGGGCCAGTTTCCATACCGCGTCTTCCTGCTGCCGCTTGGTCTCTTTCGTCACCGGCAGATGATGGAACGGGATATCGCCGAAATCGAGCGAGCCGTAGGTCTCGCGCGGATGGTTGGAGACAACAGCGGTCGGGATCATTTCGAGCTCGCCGGTGCGCCAGCGGTAGAGGATGTCGACCAGGCAGTGATCGGACTTCGACACCAATAGCATCACCCGGCGGCGGCTGGCGCGATCGCGCATCTGCCATTCCATGCCGAACCGTTCGGCGATCGCGGCAAAGCCGGTCTGCAGCGCCGCGAGCTCGACCGCTAGGTCGGCCGCGGTGAACACCACGCGCATGAAGAACTTGCCGGTTTCGACGTCATCGAACTGCTGGGCGTCCAGGATGTTCTGGCCGTTATGGGCAAGAAACGTCGAGACCGCCGAGACGATCCCCGGACGATCCGGACAGGACAGGGTCAAAACGAATTGATGGTCGGGCATGCCAATTGACCAAAGCTTGAGCAGATTGGTGGAACGGTCATTTTCGGCCCTCGTCTACACCGCAGGCGGCCTTGCGCCAATCCCGGCGCGGGGGTCAAATCGAACAAATGACGACAATGTTTGTTAGGGACCATCATGGCTGAACGGCTGAACGGCTACCGCATCCTGATCCTCGAGACGCGCGAGGAGGCGCAGTTTTCCCGCCTGCTCGCCGAGCAGGGGGCCGACGTGCTGCAATGCCCAATGTTCACCATCCACGATGCGCCTGATGCGGCGCCGATCGAGGCCTGGATTCGCCGCGCTATCGAACGGCCGCTCGACGATCTCGTGCTGATGACCGGCGAAGGCCTGCGCCGGCTGATGAAGGTCGTGCGCCGGATCGGCGTCGAGCGGGAGTTCGTCGATGGCCTCGCCAAGGCGCGCAAATTCGCCCGCGGCCCCAAGCCCGGCCGGGCGCTGCGCGAGATCGGCCTGGAGCCGCAAATGACGACCGAGAAGCCGACGTCGGAAGGCGTCGCGGAGATGCTGTCGAAGCTCGACCTCGCCGGCCATCGGCTCGGCCTGCAGCTCTATCCGGACAAGGATCACGCCACCCTGATCGGCGCGATCAAGGCACAGGGCGCCGAGGTCGATACGGTGCTGCCCTATGTCTATGATGCGCAGGCCGCCGACGCCAACATCGTCACCGCGATCGAGGAGATGGCGCAGGGCCGCATCGACGCGATCGCGCTGACCAATCTCGGCCAGGTCCGTCGGCTCATCGAGGTGGCACGGGCGCGCGGTTGCGAGGACAGGTTACGCCAGGGGTTCGAGCGTACGCCGATCGCTTCCGTCGGACCGGCGGTATCGGACGAGCTCAAATCCCACGGCCTGCGCACCGACATCTACCCGGCCGAAGACGCCTTCTTCATGCGGCCGCTGATATCGGCGATGGCGGCGGCGCTTTCAAAAAATCCACCGCGCGCGACGGCGCGAAGCTAAAGCATGATCCGGAGAAGTGGGAAGCGGTTTTCCGGGAAGACCATGCTTAAACAACAAGTTAAAGTGCGATGACGATTCGACCGAATCTCATCGCGCTTTAGTCCACCTTGGCACCGGCGAACTTGACCACCTTGCCCCACTTCTCGGTCTCGTCGGCCACTAGTTTGCCGAAGTCGGCAGCCGAGCCCGGCAGCATGATCGCGCCGATCTCGGTAAACCGCGCCTTGGCCTTGGGATCGGCGAGGATTTCATTGACGGCCTTGTTGAGCCTGTCGACGATTTCAGGCGGTGTGTTCTTCGGCGCCGCGAGGCCGTACCAGGCGCTGGCTTCGTAACCCGGCAGAAAGTCGGCGACCGGCGGCAGGTCCGGAAGCACGTCCGAACGGGTCGTGCTGGTGACCGCAAGTCCGCGCAGCTTGCCGGATTTGACGTGCTCGGCACAGGTCGGAAGATTGTCGAACATCACCTGCATCACGCCGGATAGCATATCGGTGAGCGCCGGCGCGCCGCCCCGGTAGGGCACGTGCTGCATGTTGATGCCGGTCAGCATCTTGAACAGTTCGCCCGACATGTGGATCGTCGAACCGTTGCCTGAGGACGCCATGTTGAGCTTGCCGGGATTGGCCTTTGCATAGGCGATCAATTCGGGAATCGACTTGATCGGCAGCGAGGGGTGCACCACCACAACGTTGGGAAAGCGAATGATGCCCGCGATCGGCTCCATCTCGCGCATGAAATCGAAGGGCAGCTTTTGGTAGAGCGTCGCATTGATCGCATTGGCTGGCGCGACCAGCAGCGTGTAGCCGTCAGGCGCCGCGCGCAGCGCCTGCTCGGTGGCGATGTTGGTCCCGCCGCCCGGCCGGTTCTCGACAATGAAGGATTGCCCGAGCTTTTCCGACAGCCACTGTCCCATCAGGCGCGCCGTCAGGTCCGCCGAACCGCCGGGAGTATAGCCGATCACGAGGCGAACCGGCCGCGCCGGATAGGCCTCGGCAATCGCTTTTCCAAATGTGAGCGGAAGCGCAGCCGTAGCGGCTGCAAGTTGCAGGAACTGGCGGCGTAGAACCTTCATGATGTCTCCTCCGACGCACTGGCGGCTCTTGCGGCACGCTTGGGCACGCGCATCCTAGCCGCGCAGCGTCGCCAAGCCGACAGATATTCTCAGTCGGAGGGCGGGAGGTTCACCGCGTCACTTCGTCTCGCGCAGATAGGCCTGGTACGCGAGGGCGATGCCATCCTCGAGCGAGGTGGTGGCGCGCCAGCCGAGCCTGGCCAGCCGGCCGACGTCGAGCAGCTTGCGCGGCGTGCCGTCCGGGCGCGACGTGTCGAAGCTGATCCCGCCGCGATAGCCGACGGCGGCCGCGACGACGCGCGCGAACTCGGCAATGGTGATGTCCTCGCCGGTGCCGATATTGACCAGTTCGGGCGAGGAATAGGTCTTCATCAGATGAACGCAGGCGTCGGCGAGATCGTCGACATAGAGGAATTCGCGGCGCGGCGTGCCGGTGCCCCACACCGCGACGTTGCCGGCGCCCGAAACCTTGGCCTCGTGGAAGCGGCGGATCAGCGCGGCGACGACGTGACTGTATTCGGGGTGATAATTATCGCCGGGGCCGTAGAGATTGGTCGGCATCACGCTGATGAAATCGGCGCCGTACTGGCTGCGATAGGCCTCCGCCATCTTGATGCCGGCGATCTTGGCGATGGCATAGGGCTCGTTGGTCGGCTCCAGCGGGCCGGTCAGCATCGAATCCTCGCGCAGCGGCTGCGGCGCCAGGCGCGGATAGATGCAGGAGGAGCCGAAGAACATCAGCTTCTCGCAGCCATTGGCGTGGGCCGCCTGGATCACGTTGCTCGAGATCGCCAGATTGTCGTAGAGGAATTCCGCACGCAGCGTGTTGTTGGCGACGATGCCGCCGACCTTGGCGGCAGCGAGAAATACAGCCTGCGGCCGCTTCGCGGCAAACCAGGCGTTGACCGCGGTTTGGTCGCGCAGATCGACCTCGCTGCGCGACACCGTCAGGAGATCGGCCTCCTCGCGCGCCAGCCGGCGCATCAGCGCCGAGCCGACCATGCCGCGATGGCCGGCAACGAAGACCGTCTTGCCCTTCAACTCAAACGCCATGCTTGCCATTGGTCGCGTCCTGCCTAGCCTCGACGAGATCGCTGGCGACCATTTCCTTCACCAGCTGCGCGAACGGCGTCTTCGGCGTCCAGCCGAGCTTGGCGCGCGCCTTGCTTGCGTCGCCGATCAGAAGATCGACCTCGGTGGGGCGGAAATAGGTCGGATCGATCTGCACCAGAGTGTTGCCGGACGCCGTGTCGACACCGACCTCCTCGACGCCCTTGCCGCGCCATTCGATGCTGCGGCCGACCTCGGCAAACGCCAGCTCGACGAATTCGCGGACCGACCGCGTCTCGCCGGTCGCGAGCACAAAGTCGCCGGGCTCGTCGACCTGCAGGATCCTGTGCATGCCCTCGACATAGTCGCGGGCGTGGCCCCAGTCGCGCTTGGCGTCGAGGTTGCCGAGATAGAGCTTGTTCTCGAGGCCAGCCTCGATGCGGGCGACGGCGCGGGTGATCTTGCGCGTCACGAAGGTCTCGCCGCGGATCGGGCTCTCATGGTTGAACAGGATACCGTTGCTGGCGAACATGCCATAGGCCTCACGGTAGTTCACCGTGATCCAATAGCCGTAGAGCTTGGCGACGCCATAGGGCGAGCGCGGATAGAATGGGGTGGTCTCTTTCTGCGGCACCTCCTGCACGAGCCCGTAAAGCTCCGAGGTCGAGGCCTGGTAGAACCGCGTCTCCTTTTCCATGCCGAGGATGCGGATCGCCTCCAAGAGGCGCAGCACGCCGATAGCGTCGGCGTTGGCGGTGTATTCCGGGCTCTCGAAACTGACTTGGACGTGGCTCTGGGCGGCGAGGTTATAAATCTCGGTTGGCCGGATCTGCTGCACCAGGCGGATCAGATTGGTCGAATCCGTCATGTCGCCGTAGTGCATCAGGAACGGCACGTTGCCAACGTGCGGATCCTGGTAGAGATGGTCGACGCGCGCGGTGTTGAGCGAAGACGACCGGCGCTTGATACCGTGGACGATATAACCGAGGCTGAGCAGATATTCGGCGAGATACGCGCCGTCCTGCCCGGTGACACCGGTGATCAGCGCAATGCGCCGTTTTGAATCTTGAGCCGTCATGTCATCTCCAGAGGGCGCGGAACCACGCGGTCCCCAACGAGGCCGGTCTGTAGCAGACAGCCTCTTCCAAGTCTAATGGCATAATCGTTTGAAAATCAGGCCTTTAGAGTGTGCGAAAGTGGTCAAATACGGCCTGGAGCCGGTCACTCCCCGTAATGGCGCAACTTGTCGAGGTTGGTGATGGTCACACCACCATATTCGAGCCGCAACAGCCCTTCCCGCTCGAGCCGCTTCAGGCACTGGTTGGCGTTCTGCCGGGAGATTCCCGATAGCGCCCCGATCTCCTCCTGCGTGATCTCAAGGTGCAGCGTCAGGTCGGGATAGAGAATCGGATTGAACAGCGAGGCGATCGAGCGCGCCAGCCGCGCCGTGGCGTCCAGCGTGCGGCCATATTCGAGCAGCGCGATGAACTGGCCGAGCCGCTCATTGAGCGAGCCGACCAGGAATCGGTTGAAGCCGACGCTGTTCTCGAACAGCCAGACGAAGGTCCGGCGATCCATCATCGCCAGTCGCGTGTCGCGCAGCGCGACCACATCGTAGCGCCGGGGCTCATTCTTGAGCACGGTCCCCTCGCCGAACCACGCGCCTGCGGTGAGGCCCGCGAAACTCGCCGCCTTGCCGCCGCGCGAGACGATGCCCATGCGCGCCAGCCCGGTGACAATGCCGGTCCAGTACTGGAAGTTGTCGCCGCGCATGAAGATGAATTCGTTGGCGCGGTAGGATTTCTCGGAAATGCCGGCGCGCGCGATTTCGATTTCTTGCTCGCTCAGTTCGCGCGACCAGGCCGCGATGCGCCTCAGGTAATCAGCAGCAATCATTCTAGCGACGGCATCCCACCCCAAGATACTGCAACGATATTGCACCGCAGCAACGCCGTGCGCGAAGCCAGGGACCCGGGGCCTGGAATGCCAGCGAAAATTCCTGACCAAATGTCGGGCACATGACAATTCAACCTATCGCTTTCTCGTATTCAGAGCCACCTCGCGTAACGTCGCGCAGCTCCTCGATGGATCGGTGAAGGCGGACGACGCGAGAGACGGGCTTGCAGGCAGGGTGCGGCGTTACCGCGCATGACGCAGGCGATCGGGGCGAGCGATCTCCCGAACGCCGGCATCATTAGTCGGATGGTCTCCCTTCGGCGGCCCATGTAAGATCGAAGTGTAAGATCGAAGCAAGATCGAAGCGAAGATAAAGAGCGCGCCTAAGCGCCCGTATCTGGAGGGAACAGGGTGGCTAATAGTCTCGAGGTGCGCGGAGTCTCATTGCGCTTTGGCGGCGTCCGCGCGCTGACCGAAGTGAGCTTCGGCGTCAACGAGGGCGAGCTGTTCTCCATCATCGGCCCGAACGGCGCCGGCAAAACCTCGATCGTCAACTGTATCTCCGGCCGCTACAGGCCGACCGAAGGCCAGCTGTTCTATCGCGGCCAGGACATTACCGGCCTCAACCCGAACGCGCGGCCCCGGCTCGGCATCGGCCGGACCTTCCAGAATCTCGCGCTGTTCCACCACATGAGCGTGCTCGACAACATCATGGTCGGCCGCCATCACCTCCTGAAGAACAACTTCATCACGGGATCGCTGTACTGGCTGACCGGCGCGCGCCGCGAGGAGCTGGAGCACCGCCGCAAGGTCGAGGAGATCATCGACTTCCTCGATCTGCAATCGGTGCGCAAGGCGACCGCCGGCACCCTGCCCTACGGCTTGCGCAAGCGCGTCGAGCTCGCCCGCGCGATGGCGCTCGAGCCGCAACTGATCCTGCTCGACGAGCCGATGGCCGGCATGAACTTCGAAGAGAAGGAAGACATGGCGCGCTACATCGTTGATCTCAACGAAGAGTTCGGCATGACGGTGATGATGATCGAGCACGACATGGGCGTCGTGATGGACATCTCCCACCGCGTCATGGTGCTCGATTTCGGCCGCAAGATCGCCGAGGGCGATCCGGCCACCGTGCTCGCCGATCCCCATGTCAAGCGCGCCTATCTCGGCGAGGAAGACGAAGTGCTGGTCGACCCCGACGACAAGCCGGCGGTGCGGGAGAGTGCGGCATGATGGACTATGCCGGTCGCGCCGCGCAGGCCGACACCTTTCCCAAGATGCTGCGCCTGAACGCGAAGGAACACGGCCAAGAGATCGCGCTGCGCGAGAAGGATTTCGGGCTGTGGCGCGAATTCACCTGGAACGACTACCAGACCCGCACCCATGATTTCGCGCTCGGCATGGTCGAGCTCGGGCTTGGCGGCGGCGACGTAATCGGCATCATCGGCGACAACCGGCCGGACTGGGTCGCCGCCGAAATCGCGGCCCACGCGATTGGCGCGATGAGCCTCGGCCTCTACCGGGACGTGTTGGACGAGGAAGCTGCCTATCTCCTGACCTATGGCGAGGCCAAGCTGGTCTTCGCCGAGGACGAGGAACAGGTCGACAAGCTGCTCGGCCTGGCCGATCGCGTGCCCCACCTCAAGCACATCGTCTATTCCGACCCGCGCGGCATGCGCAAATACGACGATCCGCGATTGATGGAGGCGAGCAAGCTCGTTGCGCTGGGCCGCGATCGCGCCGCGCGCGAGCCTGGGCTCTACGAACGGCTGGTCGACGCCACTGATGGCGAGGACGTCGCGATCCTCTGCACCACCTCGGGCACGACAGCCAATCCGAAGCTCGCGATGCTGTCGGCCGGGCGCGTGCTGCGGCACTGCGCGACCTATCTCGCCTTCGATCCGAAGGGTCCGGACGACGAATATGTTTCGGTGCTGCCGCTGCCCTGGATCATGGAACAGATCTACGCGCTGGGCAAAGGGCTGCTCTCCCGGATGAAGGTCAACTTCGTCGAAGAGCCCGACACCATGATGCACGACTTCCGCGAGATCGCGCCGACCTTCGTGCTGTTCGCGCCGCGGGTCTGGGAATCGATCGCGGCCGACGTCCGCGCCGGGGTGATGGACGCCTCGCCGTTCAAGCAACGGCTCTACGACCTCGGCATGAAGACCGGGCTGGCGGCGCTTGCCGAGGGCAAGCGCTCTGTTTTCGCCGACCAGCTGCTGTTCCGCGCGCTGCGCGACCGGCTCGGCTTCACGCGGCTGCGCTCGGCGGCGACCGGCGGCGCGGCGCTCGGGCCGGATACCTTCAAGTTCTTCCAGGTGATGGGCGTGCCGCTGCGCACGCTGTACGGCCAGACCGAGCTGCTCGGCGCCTATACGCTGCATCCCGAAGGCAAGGTCGATCCCGACACCACCGGCGTGCCGATGGCCGACGACATCGAGATCCGCATCGACAATGCCGACGTCAACGGCGTCGGCGAGATCGTGGTGCGGCATCCCAACATGTTCCACGGCTATTACAAGAACCCCGAAGCCTCGGTCGCCGACATCAAGGACGGCTGGATGCATTCAGGCGATGCCGGCTACTACAACGATAGCCGGCAGCTTGTCGTGATCGACCGCATCAAGGATCTCGCCGAGACCTCGCGCGGCGAGCGCTTCTCGCCGCAATATATCGAGAACAAGCTGAAGTTCTCGCCCTATGTCGCCGAAGCGGTCGTGCTCGGCGCCGGCCGCGACGCGCTCGCCGCGATGATCTGCATCCGCTACTCGATCATCTCGAAATGGGCGGAGAAGAACCGGATCTCGTTCACGACCTACACCGACCTGTCCTCGCGGCCCGAGGTCTATGCGCTGCTCAAGAAAGAGGTCGAGACGGTCAACGCCACCCTCCCGCCTGCGCAGCGCATCTCGCGCTTCCTGCTGCTCTACAAGGAGCTCGATGCCGATGACGGCGAGCTGACCCGGACCCGAAAAGTCCGCCGCGGCGTCATCAACGAGAAATACGCCGACATCATCGATGCGATCTACCGCGGCAAGGCCAGCATCCCCGTCGACACCGTGATCCGCTTCCAGGACGGCTCGACCCAGCGCGTCCGCACCACGCTCGAGGTCGTCGACCTCGGCCGCGCCGTGCTCGCGGAGGCCGCGGAATGACTGTGTTGCGCGACCAGGGCGCGGTGCTCATGAATGTGTCCTCTCCCCTTGTGGGAGAGGGCTACACCGCCAGTCGACACGAACTCGCTTGGGTGAGGGGTACCCTCTCCACGATCCCGATGCGGAGACAACCCCTCACCCGGCTTAGCTTTGCGAAGCCACCCTCTCCCACAAGGGGAGAGGGTGCTGGCGCCGCAGTTCGGAGCGACCGCACCCCATGAACACCCAGTTCCTGATCCAGCTGATCGTCAACGGCCTCGTGGTCGGCACGCTTTACGGCGTGGTCGCGATGTCGTTCGTGCTGATCTACAAGGCGACGCAGGTCGTGAACTTCGCGCAGGGCGAATTGCTGCTGGTCGGCGCCTGGGTGTGCTGGGCGCTGCTGACGAAATATCAGGTGCCGTTCTGGGTCGGCATGCCGATCACGCTGGTCTTCATGTTCATCTTCGGCATCGCGATCCAGGTCGTGATCCTGCGTCCGATGATCGGCGAGCCGATCATCTCCGTGATCATGGTGACGATCGGCCTGTCGACGGTGTTCCAGGCCGCGCTGAAGTGGATCTTCGGCGTCAACCCGCAGCCGTTCCCGCGCGTGTTTCAGAGCCAGTCGATCAGCCTGTTCGGGCTGCAGATCCAGACCGTCTATGTCATGAGCCTCGTGGTCTCGCTCGCCATGATGGTCGGCATGGCCTGGTTCTTCCGCGCCTCCAAGTATGGCCTTGCGATGCGCGCCACCGCCTTCAACCAGCAGGTCGCGCAGTCGCTCGGCATTTCCGTCAAGAACGTGTTCGCGATGGCGTGGGCGATCTCGGCCACCGTCTCGGCGGTCGCCGGTGTCGTGGTCGCCGTGGTCAACGGCGTGTCGTCCGGCCTCTCCGCCTACGGCATCAAGGTGTTTCCGGCGGCGATCCTGGGCGGACTCGACTCGGTCGGCGGCGCCGTGCTCGGCGGCATCATCATCGGGCTATTGGAAAACGTCGCCCAGTATGTCGACAGCCAGTACCTGCACTGGGGCAATCTCTACGAGATCGCGCCGTTCTACGTCTTGATCATCATCCTGATGATCAAGCCGTACGGCCTGTTCGGCACCAAGGATATTGAGCGGGTCTGATCAATGGCGACAAGCACACTCATCCCCTCGGGCGATTTCCGCACCAGCTACGCGGCCGACACCACGATTTTCCCGACCGCAACCAGCCGCAATTTCGCGATCCTCGGCATCGTGCTGGCCTGCTGCGCGCCGATGCTGCTGTCCAACTACCTGCTCTCGATCGCGATCCAGGTCGGCATCTTCGCGATCGCGGCCCTCGGCCTCAACGTCCTGGTCGGCTTCACCGGCCAGATCTCGATCGGCCACGCCGCGTTCTTCCTATTCGGCGCGTTCACCTCGGCCTACATCTCCAACAACGCGCCGATCCCGGTGTTCTTCGCCATCCCGCTCGCCGGCGTCGTCACGGCGCTGGTCGGCCTGATCTTCGGCGTGCCGGCGGCGCGGCTGAAGGGGCTCTATCTCGTGATCGCGACGCTGGCGGCGCAGTACATCTTGCTCGACTTCTTCTCGCGCGCCGAATGGTTCTCGGGCGGCTCGGTGCCGGCCAGCGCCAACCCGTTCTCGATCTTCGGCTACACCCTGCGCGGCGACCGGCAGTATTTCTACGTCGTGCTCGCCTACATGGTGATCAGTTATCTCCTGGTCACCAATCTGATGCGCACCCGCGACGGCCGCGCGCTGGTCGCGATCCGCGATCACTATCTGTCAGCCGAGATCATGGGCATCAACCTCACCAAGTACCGCACGCTGTCGTTCGGGCTTGCCGCCTTCTTTGCCGGCATCGCCGGCGCGCTCTACGCGCACTATCAGCTCGTGGTCTCGCAGGAAGGCTTTGGCATCGAGCGCTCGGTGCTGTTCCTCGCCATGGTCATCATCGGCGGCACCGGCTCGGTGATGGGCACGCTGATGGGCACGGCCTTCGTGGTGCTGCTGCCGGAATCGATGGAATGGCTGAGCGCCTGGCTGAAGGGCGGTGCCATCGACAAGGCGCTGCAGCTCAACAACAACATCACCTTCCTGCGCGAGATCGCGATCGGCCTGATCATCATCGGCTTCTTGATGTTCGAGCCCGACGGCCTCGCGCATCGCTGGCGGCAGATCAAGGCCTACTGGAAGCTCTACCCGTTCTCGCATTGACGCAAGGCACGGAACGCAACTCAAAATTCGGTTCAACGAATAAGCAGGAGGAAAGAAAAAATGACGATTAGATCCCTTTTGAGCTCGGTCTCCCTTGCGCTGCTGATCGGCAGCGCGGCCGCCACTGCGCAGGCGCAGATCGCCATCGGCCATCTGCAGGACCTCTCGGGCGGCACGTCCGACGTCGGCACCCCCTATGGCCAGGGCGTCGCGGACACCTTCGCCTGGGTCAACAAGAACGGCGGTATCGGCGGCAAGCAACTCAATGTCGACAGCAACGACTATGGCTACCAGGTGCCGCGCGCCATCGCGCTGTACAAGAAATGGTCGGCGCCCGACGGCAAGGTCGCGGCGATCATGGGCTGGGGCACGGCGGATACCGAGGCCCTCACCGGCTTCCTGGCGCAGGACAAGATCCCGGACATCTCCGGCTCCTACGCCGCCGCGCTGACCGATCCGGAAGGCACCAGCGGCAAGGCCAAGCCCGCGCCGTACAATTTCTTCTACGGTCCGAGCTATTCGGACTCGATGCGCGCGATGCTGACCTGGGCCGCCGAAGACTGGAAGGCCAAGGGTAAGCCCGGCAAGCCGAAATTCGTCCACATGGGCGCCAACCATCCGTATCCGAACGCGCCGAAGGCGGCCGGTGAGGCGCTGGCGACCGAGCTCGGCTTCGAGGTGCTGCCGCCGCTGGTGTTCGCGCTGTCCCCCGGCGACTACTCGGCGCAGTGTCTCAGCCTGAAAAGCTCCGGCGCGAATTATGCCTATCTCGGCAACACGGCGGCCTCGAACATCTCGGTGCTGAAGGCCTGCAAGACCGCCGGCGTCGACGTCCAGTTCCTCGGCAATGTCTGGGGCATGGACGAGAACGCGGCGAAGACCGCCGGCGATGCAGCCGACGGCGTGATCTTCCCGCTCCGCACGGCGGTGAGCTGGGGCGGCAACGCGCCCGGCATGAAGACGGTGATGGAAATCTCCAAGATGTCCGACCCGTCCGGCAAGGTCTATCGGCCGGTGCACTACATCGCCGCGGTCTGCAGCGCGCTCTATCTGAAGGAAGCGCTCGACTGGGCTGCCAAGAACGGCGGCGCCACCGGCGAGAACGTCGCCAAGGGCTTCTACCAGAAGAAGGATTGGGTGCCGGCCGGCATGGACGGCGTCTGCAATCCCTCGACCTGGACCGAAAAGGATCACCGCCCGACCACGAAGGTCGACCTGTATCGCTCGAAGATCTCGGGCGCGACCGACGGCGACATCAACGACCTGATGGGCAAGGGCACGATCAAGCTCGAGAAGGTGAAGACCGTCGACCTGCCGCGCAAACCCGAATGGTTTGGCTGGTGAGGTCGTGGGGCTGCCACCCAGCGCAGCGTCGACAACAATCGTCATCCCCCGCGAAAGCGGGGGATCCAGTACGCTGCGGCCTCTCGATTGATCGCCGGCGCCTCTGGAATCCTGGGTCACCCGCTCGAGTGCGCAGTTGCGCACGAAACGCGGGTGACGACAGTGGAGAGTGATCGAGACCATGAACGAAACCCTCGAAGCCACCCGCCCGGGGCCGACGGCCGTCCCGCCGCCGCCACTGCTCAGCATCAACAACATCGAGGTCGTCTATGACGACGTCATCCTGGTGCTGCGCGGCCTCAGCCTCGAGGTGCCGAAGGGCGCAATCGTCGCGCTGCTCGGTGCCAACGGCGCCGGCAAGTCGACCACGCTGAAGGCGATCTCCGGCCTGCTCAAGACCGAGGACGGCGAGGTCACCCGCGGCGAGATCCTGTTCGAGGGCCAGCGCATCAACGGCATCGATCCGGACAAGATCGTCCGCCGCGGCATCTTCCAGGTGATGGAAGGCCGCCGCATCGTCGCCGACATGACGTCGCTGGAGAACCTGCGGCTCGGCGCCTTCACCCGGCGCGACGGCGAGGTCTCCGATGACATCGACATGGTGTTCAAATATTTCCCGCGCCTGAAGGAGCGCACCGGCCTCGCCGGCTATCTCTCCGGCGGCGAGCAGCAGATGCTCGCGATCGGCCGCGCGCTGATGGCGCGCCCCAAGATGATCCTGATGGACGAGCCGTCGATGGGGCTGTCGCCGCTGCTCGTCAAGGAAGTGTTCGCGATCATCAAGGAGATCAATCGCGACCTCGGCGTCACGATCCTCCTGGTCGAGCAGAATGCGCGCGCCGCGCTGTCGGTCGCGAGCCACGGCTACATCATGGAACAGGGCAAGGTCGTGCTCGACGGCTCCGCCGACGAGCTGCGCGACAACGAGGACGTCAAGGAATTCTACCTCGGCGGCGCCGGCGATCAGCGCAAGAGCTTCAAGAACCTGAAGAGCTTCAAGCGGCGCAAGCGCTGGCTGTGAGGATAGTGAGCGTTTTCAGGCGGAGTTGCGTGTGCAGAAAACGCGTCAGACCAGGAAGGCGGTTCTATCCGAGCACCTGCTCGGCTTCAGTGACCGCGCAAAGCACATGATAGAACGACGACGCCGGGATCGTGGCGACCAGCGAATTGCCGTCGCGGTCGAACTGATCGTACCAGCCGCCGGTCACGGGATGGCTGAGATAATGCCGCTCGAGCAGCACCAGCGCAGCGCGCGCCTCGTCCGCCGCGCCGGCTTCGCCCGACTCGGCCTGCGCGATCCAGGCCTTCGCCAGCTCGCTCTGCGGCCACAGCCGCCGGGTGTGGCGGCGGATGTTGCCCTCGGCGTCGCCCTCGTCGACCAGGCAGCCGGTGGCCGCGTCGCGATAGCGCAGCGCCGATGCCAGCAACTCGCCACGCGGGCGCCCGGTCGGGCAGCCGGTGATGCGCTCAAATCCCTTCAGCAGCCAGACCCATTCCGCGAGGTGGCCGGGCTCGACGCTGACCGGCGGGATCTTCGACCAGTCCTCCTCGAAATACTCGCCGAGGGTTCGCGTCTGCTTGTCGTAGAGGCTGGCCAGGAACAGCGCGAAGAAATCGCCAGCGCGGTTCTGGAACGACAAATCGTGGGTCGCATCGAAGCAGGCGATCATCGCCTCGAACAGGTGCATCTGCGGGTTCTGCCGGCGCGGCATCGAGGGCGGCAGGCCTTCGTGGAAGCCGCCATGGGGCGAGCGCAGCTGGGTGTCGAGGAACGACAGCAGCGCGTCGATCTCGGCGCGGATCTGGGCGTCCTGGTCGAGGCCGTAGACGGTCGCGAGCGCGAGCAGCACGAAGGCATGGCCGTAGGTGTCGCGCAGCGGATCGTGCACGCCGCCCTCTGCGGTCAGGCTGTGGACGAAGCCAGGCCGGCCGTCCGGCGCCCTGGCCTTGGCCAGCAGGTAGTCCAGCCCCTTCAGCGCGATCGCACGTCCTTCCGGATACCAGCCGAGCTGGGCCGCCTTGGCGTAGCAATAGATCTGGCGCGCCTGCACCATGATCCGGCGCGGGGCGGCGTGATCGGCTGTCCCGTCCTGGTGCAGCCGGTCGACAAAGCCGCCGGCGGTGCTGTCCCAGCCCGCGGTCGACCACAGCGGCAGGGCCTCGCCAATGATGCGGCGCTTCAGCCTCGCGACGACGTCGGCGGCCTCGTCCGCCGCAACGCTCTCTGCCTCAGCCATCGTGCTCCCTGGAACCGTCCCAATGTCAGCCGTCACCGTCTGATAGCACGGGCGGACCGGCACGCAACCCGCGCACATCCTCTCAAGGACCTGCCATGACCGACCATTACGACGCCCTTGAAACGCGCGATCCGGCCGAGCGCGAGGCCGCGTTGTTCGCCCGGCTGCCCGAGGTGCTGCGCAAGGCGATGGCGGCGCCGGCCTATGCCAATTTGCTGAGGGGCGCCGATCCCGGCTCCATCACCAGCCGGGAGGCGCTGGCCGGGCTGCCGGTGCTGCGCAAGTCGGAACTGCCGGCCCTGCACAAGGCCGCCCCGCCGTTCGGCGGCTTCGTGGCCGACAAGCCCGGCTCGTTCGCCCGGCTGTTCACCTCGCCCGGACCGATCTTCGAGCCCGAGGGCCGCCAGGCGGACCCCTGGCGCGGCGCCCGGGCGCTGTTTGCGGCAGGCTTTCGCGAGGGGGATGTGGTGCTGAACACCTTCAGCTATCACCTCACCCCCGGCGGCTTCATCTTCGATGCTTCCGCGCGGGCGCTCGGCTGTGCGGTGATCCCGGCGGGCCCCGGCAATACCGAGCAGCAATTCGAACTGATCGAGGCCTATCGCCCGGTCGGCTATAGCGGCACCCCGGACTTCCTGAAGATCCTGCTCGACGCCGCCGCTACCGCCGGCCGCGACGTATCCTCGATCAAGCGCGCGCTGGTCTCAGGCGCGGCATTTCCGAAATCGCTGCAGGAGGAGATGAAGTCGCGCGGCGTCGAGGCCTATCAGGCCTTCGGCACCGCCGATCTCGGCCTGATCGCGTTCGAGACGGCGGCGCGCGAGGGGATGACGGTCAACGAGGACCTGATCCTGGAGATCGTCAAACCCGGCACCGGCGATCCCGTCGCGGCGGGTGACGTCGGCGAGATCGTGGTGACCTCGCTCGATCCGCACCATCCCTGGATTCGCCTCGCGCTCGGCGACCTGACCGCCGCCCTGCCCGGCGCGAGCCGGTGCGGGCGCACCAACATGCGCATCAAGGGCTGGATGGGCCGCGCCGACCAGACCACCAAAGTGAAGGGGATGTTCGTTCGCCCCGAGCAGATCGCGGAGATCGGCAAGCGCCATCCCGAGCTTGGACGGATGCGCCTTGTCGTCACGCGCGCCGGCGAGGCCGACGTGATGACGCTGAGAGCCGAATGTGCCTCGGCGCCGGATGCCCTGTTGAGCGAGGTTGCAGCGACGCTGCGTGCAGTCACCAAGCTGGGGGGCACCGTCGAACTCGTCGGCACCGGCTCGCTGCCGAACGACGGCAAGGTGATTGCGGACGAGCGATAACCGTCGAGACCACACGGGGCATGATCGGTCAACATTTGTCGCGCGCGGCGTTGTGAACTATTGAGCTAGCTCATGCCTCGTGGAGACGGACGGATCATCACCTCATGAGCAGCGCTTCCGGAGATCAGCCGCGAAGGCCGGCCGTGTTCTTCGATCGGGACGGCGTCCTGAACCAGGACATCGGTTACCTGTTCGAAAGCCACAGGCTGGTCTGGATCAACGGCGCGCGCGAGGCGGTCAAGGCTGTCAACGACATGGGGTATTTTGCGTTCGTCGTGACCAACCAGTCGGGCGTCGCAAGGGGTCTCTACGAGGAGACACACGTGCGGCGGCTTCACGACTGGATGGCCGATGAGCTCGGCAGGATCGGCGCGCATATCGACGCCTTTGAATACTGCCCGTTCCATCCTGAAGGGACGGTTGAACGATATCGGCAGGTCAGCCACCGCCGCAAACCGGCGCCGGGCATGATCAATGATCTGCTGGAACGCTTTCCGGTCGACGTCGAACGCAGCTTTCTGGTCGGCGATCAGCCGACGGATCTCGAGGCGGCACGTGCGGCCGGGCTGAAGGGCTACCTGTTCTCGGGATCCAATCTGGAAAAGTTCCTGAGGCCCCTGCTGCTCGGGAGCTGAAGACCACAGCGTCAGGCGCGTGGTCGCGATCGCGATCAGAACTTCCGGATCAGCTCGATCACCTCGTCCTGCTGCTGGCGCGTGATCTCGGCGAACATCGGCAGCGAGAGAATCCGGCCCTGATCGCGATGCGCGTTGGGGAACTGCTCCGGCCGATGCTCGAACCGAGCATAAGCCGGCAGGAACGGCAGCGCGGTGGGATAGTTGATGGCGGTCTGCACGCCGTTGGCGTTGAGATGGGCGGCGAGCGCGTCGCGGCGCGGATGCCTGATCGTGTAGAGGTGATAGACGTGGCTGCGTGCCGGCGCGACCTCGGGCACCACGACATCCTCGATCTGGTTGAGGCCGCCATCATAGACCTCGGCCGCGGCCTGCCGGGCCTCGGTCCAGGCGGCAAGATGCGGCAGCTTGGCGGAGAGGATCGCCGCCTGCATGCCGTCGAGCCGGCTGTTGATGCCTTCGATGTGGTGCTGGTGCTTCACCAGTCCACCATGGCGCGCCAGCATGGCCATCTGCTCGGCGAGGGCCGCGTCGTTGGTGACGACCGCGCCGGCATCGCCCATCGCGCCGAGATTCTTGCCGGGATAGAATGAATAGGTCGCGGCCGCGCCGAAGGTACCGACCATGCGGCCCTTGTAGCGCGCGAGGTGGGCCTGGGCGCAATCCTCGATCACCCACAGCTTGTGCTTCTGCGCGATCGCCATGATCGCGTCCATATCCGCGGGCTGGCCGTAGAGATGCACCGGGATGATGCCGACCGTGCGCGGCGTGATCGCGGCCTCGATCGCCGCCGGATCGATCGTGAACGTGGCCTCGTCGGTGTCGCAGAATACGACGGTGGCACCGGAATGGGTGATCATCGCCGCGGTCGAGATCCAGGAATGCGCCGTCGTGATCACCTCGTCGCCCGGCTTCACCTTCAGCGCCCGCATGGCGAGGTAAAGCGCGTCGGTGCCGTTGGCGCAGGACACGCAATGAGCGACCTCGGCCGCCGCTGCAAATTCGCGCTCGAAGGCGTCGACATAGCTGCCGCGAATGAAGGCGTTGTCGCGGATCACGCCGGCGATCGCAGCGTCGATCTCGCCCTTGATGGACTGGTATTGCAGTTGCAGGTCGGCATACGGCACCGCCATCGATATTCCCCTATTGCCCTATTGGCTCGTCAGCAGCCGGCGCGCCGGATTGCCGGCATAGGTGCCTGATATCGTGATGTCCTTGGTCACCACCGATCCGGCGCCGATGACGACGTCGTCGACGATCCTGACCGGCATGATCGTCGCGTTGGAGCCGATCGACACCCGGTTGCCGATCACCGTCTCGCGCCACAGCTCCTTGCGTCCACGCGCCGGGCCGCCGGTGGAGAACGTGTCGTTGACGAACATCACACCGTGGCCGACGAAACAATCCTCGCCGATGGTGACGAGTTCGCAGACGAAGGCATGCGACTGCACGCGGGTGCGCGCCCCGACGATCACGCCCTTCTGGATTTCGGTGAAGGGGCCGACGAAGCAGTCGTCGCCGAGCTTGCAGCCATAGAGGTTGCAGGGCTCGACGATCTTGACGCGTTCGCCGAACGCGACATCGCGCACGCTGGCCTGATGCACCTCCGGCCGGTTCACGAAACGACGCCCAGCCGGCTCAGCCGTGGCGTGAAGCGCAGTGCGACCTCCTCGCCGGTCTCGATCGACTCGTAGAGGGCGGAGATCAGCTCCAGGCTCTTGCGGCCCTCGAGTCCATCGACCAGCGCGGCGCGCTGGTTCACCAGACAATCGACTACATGGTGATAATAGGCCTGATGGCCGAAGCCGTAGACGTTGGGCGGGTTGACCGAGAACTTCTCCACGACGTCCTTGTCCGACGGCAGCTCGTCGACAAAGCGCCAGTGCCGGATCTGGTTGACCGCGAAGCCCGAAATCTCGACCGTGCCCTTTTCGCCCAGGATCGAGAGCGAGCCCTCAAGATCGGTCGGGCGCGTCGCGGTGGTCGCCTCGATGATCCCGAGCGCGCCGTTGCGGAACTTCAGCGTCGCGACGGCCGTATCCTCGGTTTCGATTTTGGCCAGCGCTGTTGCCGCGCGCGCATGCACGCTCACCACTTCGCCGAAGAACCACTCCAGCATGTCGACATGGTGGCTTGCCTGATTGGTCAGCACGCCGCCGTCATAGGCCCAGGTGCCGCGCCAATCGTCCTGGTCGTAATAGGCCTGGTCGCGGCACCAGCGCACCCGGACCGTCCCCAGGATCAGCTTGCCGAAGCGGCCGGCATCGAGCGCCTCGCGCGCCTTGACCACCGGCACGTTGAAGCGGTTCTGCTTGACGATGAACATTTTGACGCCGGCCTGGTCGCAGGCCCGGATCATGTCGTCGGCGTCCTGCAGCCGTAGCGCCATTGGCTTCTCAACCACGATGTGCTTGCCGGCCTTGGCGCAGGCGATCACATGCGCGGGATGCAGCCCGCTCGGCGTCAGCACGGCGACGGCATCGATATCCTTGCGAGCAAGAAAGTTATCCATGTCCGAGTAGGCCGCAACGCCGAACCTCTCGGCGATCACATCAGCCCGCACGCGAACTCGGTCGCATACCGCAACCAAGCACGCTCCTGCAATATGATTGCCTCCTAAAAGGTCAGAATGGCGCTTGGCAATGCGCCCACACCCAAGCAGGCCGAATCTTATCATGTATAGGCCCTGTTCGCACCCGGCGAGCAGCAGGGGAGACGTTGCCGGTTGCTCGATATCGTCCATTACTCGAAAAGCTTCGGTCTACGCAAGGCGTCATCTGCACTCGCTCTTCAGAGCAGGAGCACCTGCACTCGCTCTTCAGAGCAGGAGCACCGCAATAAGACAACCAACGCTATAATTGGGCGAGAGGCCCGAGCTTCGCCCGCGTGTTGAGGTTGCCCGAGTGGGTAAATAGCTAAACGACCGCAAGATTACTCGCCCTCTGAGAAAGCGGCTGCGTCTGCGAAGTTCCCGGTGTCTCGACAACTCGCTCCGAAGCCTCCTATCCTCATTGCGATGTAAAGCTTTCCAGCTGCTTTGGCTCGACTGTGTATTGCGGTCGGCACTGAACCCAACCGATGAGCCGCACGACGAATTCGACAACTTACCCGTCTGAAATACGATAAAACGGCGTTCGCATCTGGTTCTCATAAGTAGGACGAGATAGATGGATTGCGATATGCCGGCCGCTGAAAACGACTGTCCGTTGCCCGCGCCTAGGGGCTCGACGCCGGTGGCCTGTCGCTACTAGGGCGCAACTATGGAGACACGACTTGCGCGGGATTGGTCAACCAACGCTTGAACGCTGCCGCCTAGCGGCCCTCACTTTCCTTTGTGCTGCAGCAACATGTGCATCACTTGCATGCGCCGCACAAATTTACCCAGAGTATCATATTCGATTTCAGCTGGACGACTTTCCACGGGCAAGCGCCATCGTGGTAACGTTTACAATAATCGGAATTTTGTTTGCCTATGCAGAGTTCAGCTTCGGCTATTTCGTAGGCTTCTATTTCTTCATCATGATCGCAGGCTATCTCTGGCTCAATCAATTCTCTGCATTCACGTACAATCATCTCTTGAGCGGCTTTTCCGCCGCCGTGTCGGCGCTCGCATTCATCGCGCCTGCACTGTTCATCAAAACTCCTTTGCCTCAACGGTACACTCTCTCACCTTGGGCCACCGACCGACTCATCAGCACAATCCTAGTACTTGGCATAGGGGTGATATCGATCGGGGCAAAGTACAATTTCAAGATCGTCTCGATGGAGCAAATTTATGACTATCGCAACGCATTGAATATGCCGAAGTTATTGAATTACATGATCGGCATCACGAGCGGAGCACTTTTGCCGTTCTCCTTTGCTTGCTGCATAGAGCTAAGGAAATTTTGGCGAGCGACATTAGCGCTCCTACTCCTTCTCGCTTTTTACCCGATTACGCTCAGTAAAGTATCTCTCCTGACGTCTGCCTGGCTCATCGCAATGCTGCTCTTTTCAAAGCTCCTTGAGTTAAGGATCGCAGTCATCGTCTCGCTGCTCGGACCTCTCGTGGCTGGAATCCTCTTCTATGCGCTAGCCAAGTACAACTGGGTCTCGCTCGAGGCAGCGAGATCTTATTTCGCGCTGGTAAACTTTCGCATGGTCGCAATTCCGTCACTCGCAATGGACTACTATAACGACTTTTTCTTCAGACACGATCTAACGCACTTCTGCCAAATTAGCGCGCTCAAGCCACTAATGCCGTGTCCCTACCACGAGCAGATTTCAGTCGTCATCTATAACGCTTTTCCTACCGGTGGAAACTTCAATGCGTCCCTATTTGCAACGGAAGGCATTGCGTCTGTCGGAGCACCATTCGCTCCCATCACGGCCTTCGTTTGCGGACTGGTGATCGCACTGGCAAACCGGGCATCGGCCCATCTCCCGCGCCGTCTCGTCCTTGTATCCGGAGCTGTCTTAGTTCAATTGCTTCTCAATGTACCGTTTACGACGGTATTGCTTACACACGGAGCGATTTTGCTGTTTTTGCTTTGGTATGTAACGCCTACGATCCAGAACGGCTCATTTGCAACCGCCCGGCATTCTGTTTCAGGGCCTGATGTACTGTGAACGCAAAGCTTGCAGCAAACGCGCCGACGGCGTCATCGTGATGCGGAACGATATCACGATTAACCAGCCCGCGAGCTTCGCGGGAGATCTGCGCAATATGGTCTGCCAGTGCTACCGGATCATCCACGCCGAAATACCGCGCACTACCCTCGGTCTGTTCTCGGTGCACGGCGATATCGGATAGGACCATCGGAACGCCAAACGATTTGGCCTCCTCAACAGTTGTGCTCCAACCCTCGAAGCGTGACGGATTAAGCAATGCAGTCGACGCCCGTAAGAGCGCGTAGACGTGGGATAGAGGGATAACACCGACATGGCGGAAGTGGGCACCAAGGCCGCGCTTACCAATCTCCGAATTAATGAGATTGTAGTACCCCGGCTCACGCCGATCCTCTGGACTGCCGGATGCACAAATGACCACGTCGACACCGCGACGCTTCAAGATCGTCAAGGCCTCAACAACGAGTTGGTGGTTTTTGTGGCGATAGAACTGATTGGGAAGATAGAGGTAGTTCGCCGGCAGACCATATGCTTCGACGACTTCGGATGGATTCGTGCTCAGGAAGGCAGTTGGCGGCCGGACCGCAAAGCGGACAACGGCGACGCGGTTTTTGACACGTGGATAATAGGTCTTGAAGTCAAGCAGAGCGCTTTCGCTACTTAGCATGATGGTTCGACCCGATGCGATCTGCATGCGGAACCCAAACTCGCGACGCCAGCGTGCGGCCCTCGGAAACAGATGAGGCAAAGTGCGATGCTGCAGATCGGGAATCCAAGCTATTGTCGGGAACGGCAGCCGCCAACCGAAAAAACGCGCCGATTCAACGACCAGATCGATCCGAGCTATCCGAAATGCCGTTGCAGCACCCTTGTCTAAGCCGAGCGCAAGCGCTGCCGTTAGGCCAGGTTGTCCGTCGAATGCGTTTGATCTCACAATCTCGACATTTGATATCGCCGCGAGGTCGGCAAGTTCATTCTCATCAGCTTGCATCCCGGCAAAGAGAACCGGAATGAATTCACCAGGCCGAAATTGGTCGAGCGCTGCGAACAGATTACCTTGATAGTTGTATCCGCCGGCCCATAGCCGACGTGAAATATGACTAAACGCGATTCGCAGTGGGCGGGGCGTCACGAAGCCTGCTCCTTGAACCAGGTCACGTAATCGGCAAGGCCCTGATCGAGCGGAATGCGCCAATCGAATCCGATCCGGCGCAGCACGGCATCGTCGGCCAACAGGCACAGCGGATCGCCGGGCCGGCTTACGCCCGAGTGTCGCACAACGGTGTTGCCGCCCCACTGCCGGCTGAGACCGGCGGCAATATCGGCAACGCTGGTCCCGCGGCCCGACCCGCCGTTGATGACCCGGAGGGCCGCTTGCGACGACGGTGCTGCGACGCTTGCGAGCAGCCTTGCGACATCGCGCACGTCGGTCCAATCGCGGATTTCGTTGCCCGTCCCGCCAAGCGTGAGCACCTGCTCCTTGGCCGCCAGCCGCGAGCAGATATCCCAGAGCAGTTGCTTGCGCAAATTGGGTCCATAGACCGAGAACAGCCGCACGATCGTGCAGCGGATGCCAAACGATTGCGCGTAGCTCCTGCACAATTGCTCCATCATCAACTTGTGCTGCCCATAGGGCGACATCGGAGTTGCGATCGCGCTTTCAGCGATCGGGCCGACATGGTCGGCTCCATAGACGGCCGCACTTGACGCCGCGATCACGGCGCAGTTCGGCGCAGATCCGCGCAGCCATTCGAGCAGCCGCGCGGTGCTCGCCACGGTGCGCGAATAGTCCTCGAACGGCCGCGCGATCGAGATGCCGACCGACGATCCGCCAGCCAGATGAAAGATCTGCGCCGGCAGCCCGTGGGCGGCCGCGAGCGCGTTGAGATTGGCCGCGTCGATTTCACCGTTGATCCAGCTCTGCAAACCAAGCCGCCGGGTTTCCACTGCATCGAGGGCGCCGTGCCCGACGCCGTGCACCGCATGGCCCGCTCCCGCCAGCTGATGCACGAGATGGCGGCCGATGAACCCATTCGCGCCTGTGACCCAGACGATCATCGCTCAGGCCTTGTGACAGACAAAGGAGTAGAGCCGGCCCGGTCGATTGTCGAAACGTTCGGCCATCGACAGCAGCGAGCCAAACACAAGACGTGACGCAAACGCGGTTCGCCACAGTGGAGCGACCGGAACCTTTTGCGTCAACCTGGTCACGATCGCCGATTTCAGGGTCTCCAGCGTATAGGGAAACAGGTTGATCGGGCTTTGCAGCGGCGCCAGCGTGTCGATCGCGGAAAAGCCTGCGGCGGTCAGGGCGCCGGTGTAGCGATCGAGCAGGAAGGCATGCTCTCCTCCGTAAAGATGATGCAACGGATGCTGCGCGAGGAACTGGGGAAGGTCCGGCTCCTTGCTGATGACATGCTCACGCGCCGCGATCAGCATGCCACCGGGCCGCAGCACCCGAAACATCTCCCGGCATGCTCCCTCGAGATCGCGCGTGTGGTGCAGCACGGCGCGGGCGAAGACAAGATCGAACGCTGCGTCGGCGAACGGCAGCCGCTCGCAAAACTCTTCGACCACCCGGATCGGCAGTTGCGTCTGCCGTACCAGGTTGCGGATCGCCGCCGCTCCCACGATCGCGCTGGGATCCGGCTCGAGCGCTCTCACGACAAAGCCGGTTCGGGCGAGCGCATAACTCGCAATGCCGCGACCGGCTCCCACGTCGAGTGCGGTACCGCACCGCCCGGCCAGCAACTCAGTAATCGCCTGCCATTCGGAGCTTTGGAAATAGCGCTCGGCGGCGCCAACCAGCGGATCGTCGTAGAACGCATCGAGCACAAGCTGGCGCTGGTCCGGCTGATTGCGCAGCCAAACTACGGCCTCCTCCCAGGTCGCGAATGCTTTCTCACCCGACATGCAAACACTTTGACTTTCTCAGATCGGTCAAATCAACTCTTGGAACTTGGTCCACTGCAGCGCTTTGTTATAGCGCTCCTTCACCATTGCATGCCCCGCTTGGGCGATCAATTTTGCAAGCTTCTCTTCTTTCATCAGCTTGCCGATCAACTCCGGTATTTGCTCAGGCGACGAGTATACCAGCATGGTTTCGCCATGAACGAAACCCTCCGGATAGCGTCCCGCATCCGTCAATAGAACCGAACCGCATCCAGTCGTTTCGAAGCATCTCATATTGCCGCGGTCCTCGCCGGCCATGTCGATCGCGCCGTTGAACACCATGCGGCTCTTTGCCATCGCGGCATAGGCATCTCGCCCGTACACCGGATCGGCGCGGATCAAACGAATATCCTCTGGGTGGCGGTACGAACGAAGCACTGGTAACGGAGCGAGAGCATTCGCCAGCCGCGTGAGGCGCGAATCCTCAAGATAAAAGCGCGCGCGGACTCCGGCCGCCGACGCCGCAGCTCGCATCGCTTGGCTGCGATTGACATGATGGCGCGTGTATCCACCAATGAAAATAACATCAAGCTCCTCCGCGCGAGCACCGGCGTAGCCGTCCATCACCGGATCATGCGCTGGAAAGAAGGATGCAACACTGCACCCCTTTTGTCGCCAATTCTCGAGGATCGATGCAAAGTTGCATACGACGAGGTCGTATTCAGTCAAATCCGCGTTTCCGGAGGGGGCAGCCCTCCAGGCGATGGACTTTTTCACACATCCCGGCAGCTTCGCAACGAACTTGCTGGAATAGCGTATCGGATCGAGATTGTAGAACACCTCGGTGCGATGCTGCTCGATTTGAGCCAGCAGAATTTGTTCCAGATCGTCCGTACGGAGATTATTCTCCTTCGCCCACAGCAACTGGAGGCGCTCGTCGTCTCCATTCGTGTAGAAGGCGTCCGGGTTGTCGGTGAGCACCGGCAGGAGGATATGCGATGCCGTGAACCGCGTATCGAGAAACTGCGCTCGCCCGGCAGCGAAATTCCGATAGGGCGTCTCGTGACGGTGGGCGCGAAAGCCGCGCGAGAGACCATTGTTCTGAAAGAGACGCATGACGATTAAGGCTCGCGATTTTCGTCTGAAGGTTGACCGAGCAGTCGAATGACTCTCGCCGGATTGCCGACGGCCAACGAATAGGGCGGAATGTCACGAGTGACAACCGAACACGCTCCAATGACTGCGCCCGTCCCTATCGAAACCCCTTTCAGGATGCTCACATTGAACCCGATCCAGGCTCGATCAGATATCACGACTGGCGCATTCGCAATCTTATCCCAGTTTTTTCGACGAGCCGCCCATTCCCGGACATCGTTGCGGCGGTCCATCCAATCGATGCTGTGCGAATCGTGATCTACGATCGTGATTCCCCATGACATGATGACGTCGTCACCAATAGTGAGGCTTCGGTAGCAAACGAGATTGCTTCGCCCGATGAACGTCCGGCTGCCGATTTGAATCCTGCCTCCGGTTTCCTCGAAGTTAATGTCGGCGTGAACAATCGAGCCTTCCCCCACCGACAGGTCATTACCGGCCGCGCGTCTGATGCGGCGCCATGCGATCGTCGATCCGCGTCCGACGCGCACCGCCCCTGAGAACCGGCTGCGCCAACCAAGGACACCATCAATCGCATCTGTCACAGCACGCCTGAACATCTTACGACCTTGCCAACATCCATTTCATGTTCAAATAAGGCCAGATCCGGCCGACACTCTTCCAATCCCAGCTCTGCGACGCCGTCAAGCGGCCGACCGCCCTTCGAAGGGGCGCTTCGTCGACGAACTGGGCGAATGCCGGAACATTCCGATCGAGCAGCTCTGCCGTCCAGCCCGCCAATGGCCCGTTCAACCATTCCGGCATCGGCGAGTTGAAGCCTACCTTGCGGCGCGCGGTGCGGATGCTTTCGGGCATCAGGTTCGCCATCGCCTGCCGCGCCACCACCTTGGTCAGGCCATCCGCCGACTTGCTCGTTTCCGGCAGCGCCATCGTGTAGGTGACCAGCCGCCAGTCCATGAACGGCATGCGGACCTCGATCCCGTGCGCCATCGAGAGCCGGTCGAAATTGCGCAGGATGGTCGGCAGCGTAGTCGAATGGAACATGCGGTAGAGGCGCCGGTTCAACGCGCCCCATGTATCAGGCAATTCATCATCCTCGGCGACCAGCGGCAGCGGCGCAGGCGCGGCCGCAACGCCTCCGCGCAGAAAGTAGTGCCCCTCGCGCCTGATCATCTGCGCCCGCAGGAAGTCGATGCCGCGCTGCGCCAGCTGCGATCGTGAAGTGAGCGCGGCTGCTGCGTTCCGAATCCGGAATGCAGCCAACTGCCCCTCCTGCAGGTAGGCGCCCATCAATTCGTCTGCCCCGTGGCCGTCGAGTGACACGGTAACGTTCTGGCGCCGAAGCTCGCGATAGATCAACCACGGCGCGCTCGGCAGCCCGATATAGACGTCGTCATTATCGTCGAGAATGCGGTCAAGGTCGGTGAGCGCGTCGGAGCGCCCGATCTCGAGAAAGCTCGGTGCCACATCGGCCCACGCGGCCGCTTCCTCCGCCATCGGCCGCTCGTCGTTGCTGGCGCCGGGAAACGTCGCGACAAAGGCGTGTCGCCAGGCCGTCGAGCCACGCGGTCCCATGCCGGCCTTCTCATGGGTCGCCATGGCGCAGATCACCGCGGACGAATCAAAGCCGCCGGACAGGCAGGTCCCGATCGGAACATCGCTGCGCATCCGCAGCGCGACGGAATCCTGAAACAGTTCGCGAAAGCGCTCGACGCGTTCGACCTCGGTATCCGGAATCGCCGGCAGGTGATCCACGGTCCGCCACCAGCGGCGCACCTGCACACGCCCCTTGCGCAGCCACATGCAGTGGCCGCCCTGCAGGCGGCGCAGTTGCGCGAACAGAGTCCGCTCGCTGCCTTCGATCCCGAACGGGTCAAGCAACAGCCGCCGCGCCACGTCGATATCGAGTGACGTCTCAACCAGCCCGCTCCGCGCCAGCGCCCGCTGTTCGGACGCGAACACGAACCGCTCGGATGACAACGCATACAGCATCGGCTTGATGCCGAAGCGATCGCGCGCCAGGAACAAATCATCCGTGGCGGTGTCGTAGATCGCCAGCGCCCACATGCCGTTGAAACGCAGCAGCATGTCCTCGCCCCATGCCTGCCAGGCGGCAAGGATCACTTCGGTATCGGACTGGCTGCGGAAGACCGCGCCCTTTGCCTCGAGCTCGCGACGTAATTCGAGGAAGTTGTAGATCTCGCCATTGTAGACAATCACATGGCGGCTATCGCCTGACACCATCGGCTGATAGCCGCCCTCGCCGGGATCGATGATCGCGAGCCGGCGATGGCCGAAAGCGACGTTTCGCTTGGCATTGAACCAGGTGCCCTCGCCGAACGGACCGCGATGCGCGATCAAATTGGTGAGCCGCGAGATGTCGGCCGGCTCCACCGGAGCGTCGCGCAGATTGACGATGCCTGCGATGCCGCACATGTCTAGATGGCCTTGAAGGGCAGGAAGCGACTGCTGATGACGCGGAGATCACGCCAGCACACGGCGCGATAGGGACCGAGCTGCGACATCGCGACGGCGGCGACAAAGATCGCCGCAGCCGACACGCCGTAGAGCGACACCACATACCACCATGACGGCGCGTGGTCGAATGACGCGTGGCCCAGCTGCGAACGCAGCGCCAGCGCGATGGCTACTCCCGTGCCGAGCGGGACCAATACGAAATGCAACATCCGTGACCACATACCTGAAAGCCGGAAGGTTCGTCGCATCAACAGCACGGTGATCACCATCTGGGCGACCATCCCGACGCAGGAGCTCCAGCCGGCTGCCTGCCAGCCGAAATGCGGCAACGCGACGGCGCTGGTCGCCAGCGTGAAGATACCCGTGACGAGCGAGATCAGCGCGTTGGAACTGGAGCGCCCCTGCGACAGCAGATAGAACGCAAACACATTGGCGCTGGACCCCAATATTCCGCTGATCGCGAGGACCACCAGCACCAGCTGAGCCTCGGCGGCGACCTCGGCGCCGGTCCATCGATGCAGCAATGCGCCTGCGACCGGGATCAGGCCGCCCAGCGCGCTCGCGGCAAGCACATTGAGAATCCAGGACGAGCGAAGCAGGAGGTCGACCTTGCGATCGTCATCCTCCCTCTGCAGGGTGCTGAAGAACGGGAACAAGATCTCGCCGATCTTCAACACGCCAATGTAGACCGCCTCCTCCAGCCGCTGCGCGACGCTGTAGAAGCCGACGAATTGCGGCTGCAGCAGCGCGCCGAGCAGATAGCGGTCCGCCTGCCCGGCGAACAGCGCGCCGCTTTGCGCCGCGAACTGCCAACCGCCAAGCTTGACCAGCGCACGCAGCGCGCCGCGATCGAGCGCCGGCCGTGCCAGCCAGTCACTGATGGCGTGGCGCGACCAGGCAAAGGCCATCATGAGATTTGTTGCAGAGCCCAAGGCCTGACAACCGAGGAAGGTCGAGGCACGCGGCGCGCAGGGGATCAGCAGCAGCATCGATATCGTCGTCACCACCGCGCCCGTGATGCTGATCGATGCGATCCGCCGATAGTCCTGACGCGCCGTGAACAACGAGAGGAAGACGGCGAACAGGCACTGGAACAGCCAACCGGCGGCGGCCAATGCGAAAGCGAGCCCGAGGTCGTCGGCGGCCGGGCCGCCGAGGTGAAATCCCAGTCGTGCGAGCGGCGCTCCGCCAAAGGCAAGCAACGCTGCGATCAGGCCGCCAAGGACGATGGCAAGCGCGAGAGCGGTTGCGAAAAATCGCCGTGCCAGGTCGCGGTCGGACGGTTCCAACCTTTGCGCGAGCTCGCGCGCCGTCGAAAGGCCGAGTGCATTGCTGAACATCAGCGCCGGCGCGACACAGGCCGTCACCAGACCCGCAACGCCGAACGCGGCGAGACCGAGCCGGAAAATCACGAATGGCAGGATCGCGAGATTGAGCAGCACCGCGACCGCGAAGGCGGTCGCGTTCCATGCCGAGTTACCGAGCAGATGGGAGGGACCCTTTTTCACCGCCATGCCCGCTTTCGGTCCACCGCTCCGATAGGCCTCAAGTGCCTCTTCCGTAAGGGCAAAACCCATTCGATATGGCGACGGGCTAGCAGCCGGCGCGGTGATTGTCGAGGGTTGGTGGACGGCGTGGAGGTGTGGGGCCAGGCCAGGACCGCAAGATACAGGAGCCGATCTTCAGGGAACCATGGCTGGTTGTTTCCGGCCTTGTTTGTGATCCGGGTAACAGTTGGAAATGCCTGCCAAATTGTCTATGGCAGATGGGCTCAAGCCCCCGGGCAGCCCGCCCAACAAGAGGTGTCTCAATGCCCTTTCCCCGCGCATCCCAAGCCCTGTCCCGTTTCACCGTGCTGGATTTGACCCGGGTCCGGTCTGGGCCGACCTGCGTGCGTCAGCTCGCCGATTGGGGCGCCAATGTCGTCAAGATCGATGCGCTACTGGAGGACGGCGGTGGCGAGCAGCCGGGCGGCCCGCGCGGCGGGTCCGATTTCCAGAACCTGCATCGCAACAAGCGCGCCATGACGCTGAACCTCAAGGACCCCAAGGGGCTCGAGGTGTTCAAGCGGCTGGCCGAACAGGCCGATGTCGTGGTCGAAAACTTCCGGCCGGACGTCAAGGCCAAGCTCGGCATCGATTACGAGAGCATCCGCAAGATCAACCCGCGGATCGTCTATGGCAGCATCTCCGGGTTCGGCCAGGACGGCCCCTATCACAAGCGCCCGGGCTTCGATCAGATCGCCCAGGGCATGGGCGGGCTGATGTCGGTGACCGGCGCGCCCGGCGGCGGACCGATGCGGGTCGGCATTCCCGTCGCCGACCTCACCGCAGGCCTGTTCTGTGCGATCGGCATCCTCACGGCGCTGCTGGAACGCGACGTATCCGGCGAAGGCCAGTGGGTGCAGACCTCGCTGCTGCAGGCCCAGATCTTCATGCTGGATTTCCAGGCGGCCCGCTGGCTGATGGAAAAGGAAGTGGCCAAACAGGCCGGCAACAACCATCCGACCTCGATCCCGACCGGCGTGTTCAAGACCTCAGACGGTTACATCAACATCGCCACGACAGGCGGGCGGATCTGGGAGCGTTGCGCGCAGGCGATCGGCGCGCCCGAGCTGATCACCGACCCCGACTACGCGACCGCCCCGGCGCGTTCGAAGAACCGCGACTCGCTGAACGCCAGGATCGGCGCGCTGACCGAGAAGAAATCGACCGAGACCTGGGTACAGGAGCTGAACGCCGCCGGCGTGCCGTGCGGGCCGATCTACTCGATCGACCAGATGTTCGAGGATGCCCAGGTCAAGCATCTCGGCATGGCCCAGCACGTGCCCAATGACGAGAACCGGCAGATCCAGCTGGTCAGCCAGCCGGTGACGCTGTCGCGGACGCCGAGCAGGATGGCCGCCCGCCCGCCCGAGTTCGGCGAGCAGACCGAGGAGCTGCTGGCCGAATTCGGGTTTGATAAGGACGAGATCAGCGAACTCCGGCATCGGAAGGTGGTGTAATTACTGCTCGTTCCGGAATGACAAAACCTCAGAACTGGCGCTTTTTTGCCTAGCGGCGATCACCAAACAGCTTGCTTCGGTGGTCGCTTGCAAACGGCCGATCATTTTGATGCAATAAGCGCTTTAGCCTCAGCGTTCATGAGCGTCTCAAATATGGTTCCGCCGACCCGCTTGATCCCTCCATTGTGTAGAGAAGCTAGCCGTGACACGCGGATGCTATACTACTCGGCCTCCTCCCTGATATGCCCAGCTAGCCTGTTGGTAGACGACCTAGCGGAGCAAACCCTCCGGGTCTCCGGGCACGTCGGCGGCGCAACTTGCCAACTATAACTGATCGAGCTGCCGCTGAGACAGCCGTTCAGACTCTGCTAAATTTAGCTAACAAGTTGGCGTGAGAGCTGCTTCCGCCTGCGTCACTCGCCGTCGTGGCGGCTCGTTGGGCTGCATGCCCCGTTGCCAATTCCAAGCTAGGAACGATCATGACGTCAATATCTTTCAGGACGGAGGCCGTTGAAACCGAGGGGAGCGAACAGAATCCTACCCGCCGCCTGTTGGCCTTGCTAAGATATTCACCCGTAGCCGAAACCGGCCAAATCTTGACAAATAGTCCGATTCGTCACTGTTGATCATGTTCTGCGCTGCAATATCCGCCAGACGACAATGCGCTCCAGAGCCCGCTCCAGTGTGAACAGATGACGAATATTTTGGTGACACAGCACTACCGTCCCGATGATACGTCGACTGCGGTTTTCTTGACAGCGATCGCCGAAGAGATCTCGCGCGAAGACGAGTTGCTGGTCATATCGGGAACTAAGGGCTCACGGGCTAAGGGTAATCCTACAGTTTCCGAGGTGCCTGCCTGGACCGTACCAAAGGCCGCGCTTGTGCGTCGAGCCTTGGCAATGCTTTGGTTTTGTATTGCTGCTTTTGCGCTAGTCTTCTGGCGTGCGAGACCGAGCTCACCGGTATTCGTCGTTACGACTCCGTTTCTTCTACCATATTTTGTCGCCCTCGCTGCTCGCCTTCGCGGCGCCCCCTCTGGATTGATCGTTTACGATCTTTATCCGGAGAGCTTGATCGCGGGAGGAATCGTGACCCGCGACTCAATCGCTGTGCGACTTATCCGGCGCATGAATTCGTGGATGTTTAAAGCGTTGGATACGATCGTCGTTATTGGACGAGATATGGAAAGGCACATCACGCCACAATCTCCGTCAGCAGCGGCTAAGATATGCTATATTCCGCATTGGTCGACATTGCCGCCATGTGAACGCGCCATCGATCAGGGCAACGCTTTCCGAAAAGGTATCCCTGGCAAGCTCGTCGTCGGACTTTCTGGCAACCTCGGGTTCACGCACGATCCCAAATCCGTATTTGACGCCGCTCAAAAGCTCGCTGGCGATGCGTCCATCCACTTCATTTTGTCGGGGTGGGGCGTGGGTTGGAAGCAGCTAGTTGCATATCAAAAGGCGGCTTCGCTGCCTAACGTAACGTTGATCGAGCGAGTACCCGAAGACCAGCTCGAGCTTCTTCTCACCGCGGCCGATGCCTGGATCATACCTTACCGTCGCAATATGTCGGGCATTTCCGTTCCAAGCCGACTGTACAACTTACTTGCCATTGGGCGACCGATCATCGCACTTACGGAAGCTGATTCCGAGCTTGCTCTCATGCTCGCCAGCCATGACGCAGGTTGGGTTGTTGAGCCGGAGACACCATCCGCTCTTGCAAGCATAATAGCGGCCATCGCTCAACGCCCGAACGAACTCGCCGCGAAGCGTCGCAATGCAGTGAAAGCCCTTTCCGAAGAATTTACGCGGGATGCTGCTGGTACGGCCTACAGGGAGCTGATACGCCGACTGCACGCTACACGGACGTCAGAATGACCCGTAAGCCAGATTGATTAGGTAACAACCCGCTCTAGCCGCTTGACGCAGGAAAGCGTACGCGACCGTGCGCTCACATCGGAATGAGCCCGAGACGGCCATATAGAGTGCGCATCGCGTTACGCGCTTGCCCAAGATACTCACGCTCGAAAAGGCGTCGCGCATTCTCACCCATGCGGCGGCGCTCTCCGGGCTCCCTTAAGGTCTCTACAGCAGTCGCGAGCGCAGCGACATCCCCATATGGAACAACGATTCCGCAATGCTCGCGTGTTAGCCGCTCCCCTAACCGCATTCCCGTCGAACAGATGCTTGGCTTTCCTAGCATTAGTCCCTCAAAGAATTTATTGGGCGCAGCGAATTGATTGACTACGATCGACGGGTCGTACGTCAAAGCCATGATATCGGCAGCGCGCGATCGCGATAACGCTTCCTCATGCGAAACTCGATTGATTTGTTCGAACCCATACTGGTCAAGAATTTGACGCGACCTCTCATCCGCAATGGTCCCATAGAGATCAAGCTTAAGTTTGGGATTATCTCCAACGAGTCGGCACCAGGCATCCAGGTTGCGTCGATAAGATACAAATCCAGAAAGGCTAATGGTTATATTGTCGCCACCGCTGAACTGGTATCCGGTGAACTGATCTTCCTCAGGCGAGTTCGTCATAATGACAGCGCGCTTGCGCGCGGCCTGCGGCACAAAGTCCATTAATTCCGGGGACACGACAATAATTCCATCGCTCACTCGAGCAGCGAGAGACTCGAGAAAGTGCAGTGCGCGCGGAACCAAAGGCCCGTAGTGACTAGTGGACAGCTTGACGGGATCGCGTATATCAAAGATGAGATGCGGAGATCGGAACAACTTGCTGGCGATGCCCGCAACAGCCGAGAACACATCGCAGAACTGCACGATGTCGGGACGAACACGAGCAACTGTGCGCACCAAGAATGCCTGATAGGCCGCAAGTGCCTGCGCACGACGTCTTAACCCCTCGAACGAACCACGGGAAGTGTACAGTTCGTCGACGAAATCTGCTGGGGTTCGGCTGCTGCCAGTATCTAATTCGGCGCCAACAATTGTTCCAGAGAACCCGTTCTCGCGTAAGAATTTCACATAGCGTTCCACAGCCGGGGTGACATTTAGTGGCATGGCACGCGCGAAAAGTATTGTCGTCAAGGGATTGGCTCCACGAGCACCGCCGGAACCCACTTAGCTGGAAGACCATCGAAAACGACAGCGAACCAATCTTCTCGGAGATTCTCCCCTCCATGCGGTTCAGAGCATTCGCGCTTCCTACTACGCACAGTGAGCGCCCACTCCACCGCTGGTTCCAGGTACGTGGATCGCCCTACCACGCAAAACTGCTCGTCGCAGGAGTTTGGCTCCTCCATCGTACGTCCTTCGACGTGTTGATCGCACATTAGTCTTACCTCGAATATCGAGACAGTTGATGATCGGAGAGAACGAAGTAAGCCAACTTTGATCTAGAGAGGCTCGCAAGTTTCATCCTCAATCCGATAGCTATCGCCACACGCTTCGCACGCAACGCGCCCAGGTGCATCCGGCAGCCGGACGCCACATCGGCACATCCATCCCCGACGTGCGGCGGGAACCCCCAACATCAGCGCAAATGGAGCAACGTCGCGATTGACGACAGCCCCAGCGCCAACGAATGCATACTCACCAATTGTTGTGCCGCACACTATCGTGCAATTGGCTCCCAACGTCGCCCCCTTGCGCACAAGCGTTTGGCGGTACTGGTCTTTCCGCGCGATCGCTGACCGCGGATTATAAACATTGGTAAATACCATGCTCGGCCCGCAAAAAACATCGTCTTCAATCCGGACGGCATCATACACTGAAACGTTGTTTTGAACCTTTACGTTGTTGCCAATGACAACATCGTTGCCGATAAACACGTTTTGACCAAGCGAACAATGCGCGCCGATCCGGGCTTTTCCACAAATGTGAACCCAATGCCAAATTCGACAGCCGTCACCAATCTCCGCACCTTCATCCACGATTGCGGTGGGATGTATAGTTACCATCCAATACCTCCGAACAAGAATGCCCCTTGCAGGGTATAGCTACTAGATGTCAACCCAAATCCAAACCAGATGACGGCATCATCGCCCGCTGACACATCATTACCCACCGCCTCAGCGACGACTTCACACTCCGGCGCCATCGCAGAAGGCTCTGCGCCATCTCTATAACAGGGGGCACGAGAGCTCAGGATCCGAGCCCACAATGCGTCGATATCTCAAGTCGCGCCCCACGTCGCCGAACCTGCATCAGACGAACTTTCGCTTTTCGGACGAACGTTTATCCACGAAGACGCAATGATGCACAACAAAAAACCATTACCGATCAGAACGCTGAGAAAAGGCCCAAGAAAGACGCTGAACAAGAATAGCGGTAGAATACATTGCAGAGCTCGATCGCTTGAGCGCGAAAAATAGCTAATTGTCGCTCCGATCAGCACGCTGAAAACAAGCACGCCGATCCAGCCAAAATTTATGAAGGCGTCGACAAAGTAGGCTGCGTTAGCCGCGCTGGTACCCGTGAGAGAAGGCCCCCACTCGTACACGAAGACTTCGCGCTCAAAATAGATCCGCGGCAATTCCATGATTTGCGAGAGCATTAGGTTCGTCGCCCCCAACAATAACTGCCCCTGATAGCTCTTCCACCAGTAGTCCAGCGAGTCAGTGACGGTCCTGCTCGGAATGTAGAGACCCCGATAGACCAAGAAGTCCCTCGCATTCATTCCAGACGATTCAGCAAATCCAGAAATCAACGTGTTCATAAATAACAGCAAGACCGCCGCCGCGAGAAGCCACGTAAGCTTAAATCGCTTGGTACCACTCACAGCAACAATCGCCATCAGCGGGATAAACAATCGCAAGAAAAAGGCCTTCTCGACAAAGGCCAGCGTGTACAGAAAGAAGATTCCTAAAACCACCCAGCGGAAACGATAACGCCGCAGAATCGCAACGCAGATACAATAGGGTAGCAAAGCCCCCGCAAGTAAAATATTGAGATAAGGCAAAATCGCTGCCCACCCCACCCGCGCCTTAAGAAAGTTTTCACGCGAAACCGCAATTTGCTCAGGGGTTGCCCCCCGGAAGGCATCCAACAAAGGCACCGACGGCGCTGTAACCATTGTCACGACACAAAACACTAGAAACAAGAGTGTCACGCCGTAGACTAGAATGCGCCCACGCGCATCGACGAAGACAGTCGAAGGTCGCGCTCGAAAGAACAGCATAGAACCTACCGCAACTCCGACAGCGGCCAACCAAGGGAGAAAGACCATATCGGAACGCGTGCGCGCGGACATCGACAGGTCCAAAAACCAGATCGTCACGCCGTAATACAACCCGATACCGACGATGAAAAGTGATGCGCCCGTGGCGGGCTTAACCAAGAATCGTAGGAGCCTCTCCATGGAATTGATCCGTTACGATCTTCTGCCGATGGCCGAGATGGTCGTCATCGGCGCAAGCTTTCCGACCTGGGCTTACAGACCCTACTGCCGAAAATACCGTATACGTCCATAATATCTCCCCAGGGTCGGTTCTAGCAAATGTGACTGGGCCTATCGGCAATACACATAGAATCGCACCGATGGAGACCTTCAAGTCTTTGCCGAGCGGACCATCACTGGCAGCAGGCGATCGCTCCTGATTTCAGTCTTGGCCTCGTTCAGCGCAAAGGGACAGAACCCTCTCTACAACTTTTTCGGAAGCGTGGCCGTCACCGTAGAAATTCGGCCAAACTGTAGGTCCCCTGGCTTCGCGGATCGCGGAACTTATGCGATCAGGATCAGCACCAACCAACGTATTCCAACCGCTTTCGACCAACTCGGTCCACTCGGTTTCATCCCGCATTGTCACACAAGGCTTCCGCATGAAGAAGGCCTCCTTCTGGACACCTCCCGAGTCCGTCGCGATACAAGAGGCATACCGCTCAAGCTGTAGCATCGTCATAAAGCCCACGGGATCTAGAATAGTTACATTGCTAGGCACCGCCAATTGGTAGTCAGTGAGCTTATCACGCGTTCGCGGATGGAGCGGCAGCAGAACCGGACGGCCAGAGCGACGCAACCCTTCAAAAATTCCGGCCAGACGTGTTCGATCGTCAGTATTTTCCGCGCGATGGATCGTTGCCAAAGTGAATCCGGAGCATTCCAAGCCATAGTCCTTTGGGTCGAACTTTTTTTCGGCCGACGCCCCATAGCGCAAGCATGCGTCGAACATTACGTCGCCAACGTTTTCGATGCTTGATTCCGACAGCCCCTCCAAAAGCAACTGACGCAAAGCAGTTTCGTTGGGAGTGAATAGAACGTCGCTGACGTGATCTGTCGCAATCCGATTGATCTCTTCGGGCATGGCGCGGTTGGCTGACCGGAGGCCTGCTTCGACGTGGGCTACGGGAATATGCAGCTTGACTGCAGCGAGCGCGCCGGCCAGCGTGCTGTTCGTATCGCCATAGACAACAACCGCTTCGGGCCGCTCGGTCAGAAAAATGCTCTCAATTTGCTCGAGCATCCGACCAGTCATCGCCCCATGAGACAGGCCGTGCACAGCAAGGCGATATCGAGGAGCTGGAATCTGCAACTCCGCAAAAAAGACATCGCTCATATTCCCGTCGAAATGCTGACCGGTGTGAACGATATAATGGTCCACGTCAGCTTTTGCGGCAAAAGCGTGCGCAACGACTGCAGCCTTTACAAACTGTGGGCGCGCGCCCACTACTGAAATTATCCGTCGCATATTACTCACAGTCGGATTTGAAATTTCTTAAGCCACGCTCCAAAACATACCACCCGCCACACGTGGTAGCTAAACGGAGCCTTACCCGCCAATACGTTCGAGAGCACTTCGCGCATCGCCGGCTTGATGATTCCTCCAGACCATTTGATCGCCTCGTCAATCCTGTCGGAGACTTGTCTCGCTTGCTTGCCTTTCATCCAATATTCTTCCGCGGTCAAGAACCCCTTCTTGTCATGACGAGTCAATATTCTCTCAGGAACCAGACCACGCATAGCCTCTCGAAGCACGCGCTTGGTTAGACCACGCTCGAGCTTGAACGCGTCGGGCAAACTAAGGACAAATTCGACTAAGCGATAATCAAGAAATGGCACACGCGCTTCGATAGAATGCGCCATCGAGTTTCGGTCCTCCCAATGCAGAAGCATCTGCAGGTTGGCTCCGCTCAGCTGGGCGAGCGAAAGTTCGCGAATCGACTTGGCGCGCGCTCCAAGCGCCACCATAGGATCACGGTCCACCGCACCGAGCGCATGGACGTCGATCCAATCTCTTCGCATCTGCGTCATTCCCCCCAGTGCACCCAACGGACGAATTGAAGAAGGCATGAGATTTGCGAGAAAGTATTGCAAGAACTTATTAGGCCCGTAACCATGTAGCGCTCTTACAGACTGGAGCTCTGCACTAAATTCACTCAAACTCCCTTTCCGCAGAAGCCCAGAAAGCCTGGCGCCAATGAAGCCGTGATAACCAGCCAGATGCTCGTCGGCGCCTTGACCATCGAGCATAACGACAACATCTTGCTCGTGCACCGCGCGAAAAATACTCCACTGCGCGAAAATGCTGCCCGACCCAAACGGCTCGTCCTGCGTCCAGACCAGATCGTCGATTCGATCGAACAGTTCCTCGCCAGTCGGGAAGACGTGCGTTTCTTGAATATTGGTTCCGCGGGTCACCTCGGAAATGTAATCTCGCTCATCGATGCTGGAAAATTCCGAACATGACGAAAACGTTCTCTGGGGCTGCGTATTGCCTATCGAATCTAACAAACCACGCACCAGGCAAACGACGGAAGATGAATCAAGTCCTCCGGAGAGACAGGATCCAAGCGGCACATCTGCCCGCATTCGCAAACGCACTGCATCCAAGAGCAGTTCTCGCAGATGCTGCGCAGCGTCCTTAAACTCCAAGGGTGCACTGCGTATTTTCGACGAGAGGTCATACCACTTGGTTATCTTTAGCTTCGGCTCCAATGCTTCAACCAAACGTCCACTCGTATCCAATTGCACAACGGCGTAGTGGCCGGGCGGAATTTGATAGACTCCCTTGAATAAGGTCTCCTCGCTATGATCTTGGAGCCCCCATGCGAGAAAATCGAACGCGGGTTGAGCTCCAACCTCACGACGCCAAGTCGGCAACGCTGCGAATGCTTTAATTTCGGAAGCGAATGCCAGGGAGTCGCCCCCCTCTCCAACTAAATAGTAAAGCGGCTTGATACCGAATCGATCTCGGGCGAGCAGAAGTTTTTTCGTTTGCCGATCATACAGCGCCAACGACCACATGCCGTTGCAGCGATCGAACAGCTGTACACCCCACTTGTCGTAAGCAGCCAACAAGACTTCTGTATCGGTGCCGGAACGAAACGTGTAGCCGTCTTGTTGTAATTGCTCGCGCAGCTCAATGTAGTTGTACACTTCGCCGTTATAGACGATCCAGTAGCGGTCCATATACGACATAGGCTGATGGCCGAGCGGAGATAGGTCGACGATTGACAATCGGCGATGTCCCAAGGCAACAAATGACCGCTCCTCACTGCCTAGCCAGTCCCGTTGGTGTGCCGTCGGCCGATACGGCAACGAGTCCATTCCGTCGAACACGGCTGTGTCGTCGCCGGCCAGACAAAGAGGTCCCCTCTCTGGAAAAACCACGTATCCTTCGTCATCTGGACCTCGATGGCTGATAAGCTCCGCCATTCCGATCACATGACGAATGTCGATTGAATTCGACTGAACTAGTCCAACAATTCCGCACATCTAGAGCGCAACCCGATCAGCAAGGTGAAGATAGACGACATAACAGAAGAATTCACTTCCGACATAAGCAACGAGTAAGTGTTCTAGCGAAACGTCGCCCGCAAACGTCCAAAACAAACCAGAAGTCATCAGGAAATAGAACGTCTGCCAGATCGCGCAGATGCGCAACCGACGCTGCAAAATAAAGATACCTGTTACCGGAGAAACGCAGCATCGCACAGCGACCGGAGCGAATACCAAAAGAAGGAACGCAGTGTCGGTACGCCAATGGCTTCCCAGAAGTAACGAGAGCGCTGGCGATCCGAACAACCCAACACATACCAAGCCTACGCACGTCGCTACCGCCAGGCTGATCACAACCCGCCGCTGAAATCCTCTTGCGGACTGCCCGGCGCGGACAATGTCCCCCGCACGCTTCATAAAAACCTGCCCTACGGCCAAGGCAAACAGCATGAGTGGTGCGGCAAGGAGTCGTTGCGCCTGAGCGTAATTGCCCGCATCCATCGGCGAATAATGCGAAGAGATAAACCATATCGGAATAGCCAACGAGACCGTATCAAGGATTGAAGTAGGGAGCGACATCAATGGAAATTCGCGGAGTCGCCAAGCCTCCGAGATAACATCGCGCATATCTGCAGGCCGCAGCCCGCTGATGAACTTCGCGGCAACTGGCAAAGCAGTGAGGAAGCCGAGCAAGCAACTACCGACGAGACCGATCGGCAGAGTAATCGCGGCAACCGAAAACATGGCAGGCTGTCCAGCACGCAGTATACTCGACCACGCAAATTGGCCGCGCCGGATAGCGAACGTCGAGGTTGCTTGATAGATGCCGCAAATGAGGGCAGCCGCTGCGATCCAGGATGGGTTCAGTTGAGCGCCCACCGCGCGGCGAAATAACTCCTCTCCCCATTTGGAGCTAACGAGGACGAGTACCAGGGCCGCAGTGACCGCAGCTGCCAAACAAGCGACAATAAATACTCGAACTATTTGGTTATCGGCGGAGGCGTTGAGCGCAGCGTCATAACGAAGGCAAGCAACGGCCACGAAAACATTGCACACCGCCAAAAAGACGGCATATTCGCCAAACTGAGCTGGCGAGTATATGCGCGACAAGAACGGCGTCGCCGCCAAGACGATCAGCTGACCAGCCGCCGAACCTCCGGCGATAGTGGCCATATGCCTTAGGAATTGACTCCTAGCTAGTCGACTGCTGCTCTTGATATGCATATGCGTCGCGAGGGAACCAAGTTTAAGGACGCGCATGGGTCACAGTTGAGTTTAGAGCGCCAGCCGGCGAGGACCTTTCGTCTCGGCACGCGTCGGACTCGACGCACCGGACAAATGATGAACAACTTTTGATAAGCTTGGGATTTCCCCCTGTTGCAGCTATCCGTTCAGGTTGCCAACGTCAACCCCCGCTCTGAACGCTGCATGGGCCAAACGAATGAGGCCCTTTTGCGCGGAGAAAGCCAGCTTCCGCTTCGCCGTTGATGTCCCGCTGAAATCGCCACAGTTGCCTCAATCTGTGTTAGGCGTAGATGTAAATAGCGCCGATTTCCTGAACGCAAATCGTTTGTCGCTGGCTCGCGCTAGAGGCAAAACGACTCCTACCTTCCGAGACCAGCAATGCATCTTACAACCATGCGAACCACCGATTGGCTTTCTCTTGTTTGGAAGAATAAATACGTAGTTCTGCCTTGTGCGATCATAACCTTGATAATCGGCGTAAGCCTCGCAAGTCTCCTTCCTAAAACTTATGAATCGAATGCGTTGATCCGCGTAAATACGATGGACGCGTTTGCTCCATTTGCGGTGCTGATACCTGATGCTTCTTTTGGTACATCATCAAACATGGAACTCAGAGCGCAGCGGACCTTTGTAAATTTGGCTCGCGACAATAGCGCTTGGCGCACATACGTACTCTCTCATCGGCAGCTGTTTGGTCGTATCGACCTGAACGACGCTAATAAGCTCCGAGATATTATCACCAAAGATATCGTCATTGTCCCGTCCCTCAACACTCAGGATCCAACGGATACATCGATTCAGATAAGGTTTAGGTACAAGGGAGAGACATCTGGTCCCGAGATTTTGAATGGGTATGTCAATTCAACGATCGCCGCCACAAAGCAGACCATTTTGGCGGAAGGTCGATCAATTCTGATTGCGGCGAAAACCAAGTCAGAACTCGAGCTGGCGAGACTCCGTCAATCGCGGGATTTGGCCGCGAATCAACAGATGCTTGAATATCGGAATGCCTTTGACGCCGCCAAAGATGCGGGAATTGAGAAACCTTTGGCAGTCAGCTCTACCGCGTCCGTGTCAGTTATAAACGGACAAATGCCACTTTATCTAAATGGCACTACGGTCTTGGATGCTGAACTGAAGGGCCTTTCGAAGCGGATAGGAAACGATCTCGCTATTCCTGGATACGCCGACATCATGGCCTCTATAACGGATTACGAGGGCAAGCTAAAACTCCTCGATAATGCTCTGGCTGATCCGATGCGGGTTACCCAATCAGCCTACGAGTACCCATCAATATTTCCGCCGATGCTTCCAATAGCCCTAATTTCCTTCTTGATAGGGGGCGTCCTAGCAGTCTTGTGGAGCTATCAGCGATCGAAGTGATTTATCACCGTCCACGATGACGCTTGGCCGTTCGACCTTGCTGACCTGTCTGGGCAGCAATCACTTGAGCTCATGCCCTGCCATTCTGCCATTTGGCGCGGATCCATAAGATTAGCTTGCTTGACTAGGCTAACGACCCGAGGCGCTCATGCCCAAGGTGTAAGCGCTGTTCAGCGGCCATCTACCGGACGACGGGGAGAACTACGGTACGCATCCGGCCGTAACCGGCATGAGTTCCCACGTCTGCAGTGATCAGCGCGCGCGAGCGTAGCGGGTCGGCATCCAGTACTGGCGGATGGCCTCGACGACGTCCGGAATGTCGGTATGGGCGTTGCGCAGGAATTCCTCGGTCTCGCGGCCTTTCCTTGGTGGTCCAAGCAGTGGACGCCCCTGATCGTCGACGCAATGCAGCAGGATGGGCAGGAGCAAGCCGTGGTTTATGTTGTGGATGTCGAGCAGCGGGGTCCATGCCGATAGTCTCAGCCGCATGGCGGCATGGAATCCCTGGCACCACGGCCGCGCATCAACGTCGCCATTCGGCTTGCGGGCATGGGTGGGCGCGAACCGATGTGGCGCGGTGGAAAGAACGTTACTAATGTCGTTGTGGCGCAGCGCGACGGCCGAAATCGCAGCGAACTCAGGCGTGCCGCCATGGTTGAACGCATCGGCGTCGATGGCGAGTAACGGACAGATCCAGTCGGGCGGACTTATCGACACCGGCCCGGCCACGATCGCGGCGACATAGCCGTCGAGCATAGGAAGACTCGTGGCGATGGGATGCTGCGCGGCGCGAGCCTGCAGCCAAGGCTCAAGTTCGTCGAGCGGCATCGCGGCTGCCGCCATCGATGATGAAGATGATGATGAATGGCGGCGCCGGCTCATGCAGCCTCCCGTGCGCTGAGCTCGCGGGCCTTCCAGTTCCAGGCGAGAAGTTCGCGCAACTGGTGGCTCTTGGTCTGGCCGGAGATGATGCGCTCCAGCACATCGGCCAGATAGACCTGCGGATCGAGTTCATGGAGCTTTGCCGTATTGACCAGCGATGCGAGGATTGCCCAACTCTCAGCACCGCTCTCGCTGCCGCTGAATAATGAGTTCCGCCTTCCCATCGCAATCGGGCGCATTGAACGCTCGACAGTGTTGCTGTCGACCTCAACGCGGCCGTCGCGGAGAAACAGCGTCAGCCCATCCCAGTGATTGAGCGTATAGTTGATAGCCTCCGCCAGCTTCGACTGGGAGAACAGCTGGTCGAGCATCGAGCTCAGTCGCGCCTTCAGCACCTCCATCAGCGGTGCGGCCCTGGTGCGGCGGGCGGCAAGCCGCTGTTCGGCGCTCGAGCCGCGGATCTCGGCCTCGATGGCGTAGACCGCTTGCAGGCGCTCGATCACTTCGTGAGCGAACGGCGACTGCATCGTCTTGTACACTTCGACGAATTTGCGTCGGGCATGGGCGAGACAAAAAGCGAGCTGGATCGCGCCGCCATGACCGCGGGCAAGCGCTTTGTAGGCGGCATAGCCATCCACCTGCAGAATGCCGGAGAAGCCGGTCAATTGCCCGGCGATCTCCTCGGTGCCGCGGCCATCGGCAAACACATAGGCGACCGCCGGCGGCGATGGGCCGCCCCATGGGCGATCATCCATCGCATGCGCCCAGAACTGGCAGATACGAGTGCGATGTCGTCCGGGATCGAGCACCGGCATCGGCGTCTCGTCGCAGAACAGCCGCGGCGAAGCCTGGATCGTCCGCAGCTGAAGCTCATAAAGGCTCTTGAGCCACCATGCCGCACGCTTCACCCAGCCGGCGAGCGTTGCGCGGTCGAGATGAATGCCCTGGCCAGCCAGGATCTGCACTTGGCGGTACAGCGGCAGATACCAGGCGAACTTCGAGACCACCACGTGAGCCACGAGTGCCGTCGATGCCATTCCGCCTTCAACCAAACGCGGCAGCACCTTCGCCTGGACCACGCCGTCGGTGCAACCGCGGCAGGCGTATTTGGGACGAACCGTGCGTAGTACCCGCAGGATCGCCGGGATCACGTCCAGCACCTCGCTCACATCCTCGCCGATCCTGTGCAGAGCGCCCTGACAGCACGGGCACGCTGTCGTGTCCGGCTCGAGCACCTGCTCGCAGCGCGGCAAATGCTTGGGCAACGCACCGATGTTGCGCCTCGCCTTCTTGCGCGGCTTCCCAGCCGGCTTCGTCGCAGGTAGATCGTCGTTGGCTGACGCAGGTGGTGTGACGCCGGTCGCGAGATCGTTCAGTTCGAGCGCGAGCTGCTCGGCCACGATCGCCACCAGCCGCTCCGAGCGCTTGCCGAAGATCATCTCCTTCAGCGTCTGCATCGCCACGCGCAGCTTCTCGTTCTCGGCGTCAAGCGCGAGCACCATCTCGGTCAGAGCCGCTGCGTCGGTCGGAAGAGCTTCGGGGCGAATCGCCATGATCGAACGATATATCCGCGCATCACAGGCTCCAGCAAAATCTTCGCCTCTCAGCCGACAACGGCCGGCTGCTTCACAGGCTTGGGTGAGACACGCGTCCACTCCAGCCCGTCGAGCAGCATCGCGAGCTGCGTCGCACTGAGATGCACCACGCCATCGCGGATCGGCGGCCAGGTGAAGCGCCCCTGGTGCAGCCACTTCGTCACCAGCACCATGCCGCTGCCGTCCCACGCCAGAAGCTTCACTCGGTCCATGCGCTTGCTGCGGAACACAAAGACGTCGCCGCAATACGGGTTCGCACGCAGCGCTTCGCTAACCAGCGCCGACAGCGTGTGCACCGACTTGCGAAAGTCGACCGGCTGTGCCGCCAGCACCACCTTGAGGTCAGACCGTAATGCAATCAACGGATGCCCCGAAGCGCCGATAGCACTGTCGAAAGCGTCGCCAGCTCCACTCCGGGCTCGACCCGGATGCGTGCCCCGCCCACCTCGATCTCAATCATCCCGCCAAGCTTGCCTGGGGGCGATGCCATCTGCGGCAGCACCTTATGCGCGGACGCGAACCGGTCCGGTTCGTCTGCCGCCGCCGGACCGCTCTCGGAAGCGATCCGGACCGGCACGAAGCCTGGCGCCTGAAAGCTCGCTGCCGTCGCGAACTTGCGCCGCCACACCGTCAGCAGCCCACGGACAACGCCATGGCGCCGAGCGACCTCGGAAATATTGGCCCCTTCCTCGAAGCTCTCCGCCACGATCTGGGCCTTCTCTTCCGCCGTCCAGTGCCGTCGCCGACGCTGCCCCGTGATCACTTCGATCCGACGATAGGAGCCGCCTTCCTGCCTGGCATCAAGCATGGCTTCATGCATGGCATCTGCCATAGCCTACCTCCAAAAAAACAGGTCATACCAGGCTGTATCGCAGCTCATTCGCGCGATGCCCAGGTGGGGGGCTCATGCCGATTACATCCGGCCAGCACCCCGGCTAGTCGCGCCGGTCTGCCGCGGCGCCTCAGGCAGCGGCCGCTTTGGACTGTTGGGTCGCCTTCCAATTCCACGGGAGCAGGTCGGCGACTCTGTTGACGGGGTGATCTGGAAGCCTGGCCAACACGTCAGCGAGCCAGGCTTGCGGATCAACGTCGTTCATCTTGCAGGTTTCGATCAGGGTATAGATAGCGGCGGCACGATTGCCGCCAGCATCTGAACCGTGAGCGTCATCCGGTGACCACGCCCTGAGGGCTGATCTGGTCGGCTAGGAAGATCTCGTGGATTGGTTTTTCACGAGGTCACCATGTCAAAGGATAGTTGTAAGGCTGGCGATAAGGATAGGCAT
>NZ_JBXEJO010000059.1:0-59196 GCF_056837965.1 Bradyrhizobium ferriligni | reverse complement strand
GCTCCCCGCTCCGGCCCCGCCGCCTGCCGTTCGCAAGCGCTAGCTCACGACGAGTGCGTGCCGCCCGCAGCGGCAGGCCTCGTAGTCGACGGGATCGTGGCTGTTGACGATCGTCACATCAGCGCCATGCGCCGCCTTCAATTGCCGCAGCCGCCCCTGGTTCTGGATGCGCGTCGCGCGATCCATGTCCGCGCGGCGCTGGAACATGCCGAGCACCAGAGGGATCCGCGGCCTCGCGTCGAGCTGCGCGTGGTGGAAATAGGCGTCGCCGGCATGCAGCAGCCATTTGTCCTTGTCGCGCACCGCGATCCCGCAATGGCCGAGCGTGTGGCCCGGCAACGGGATCATCAGGATGTCCGGCTCGCGGTCGCCGAGCGCGCGCACGCCCTTGAAGCCGAACCAGTCCTCGCCACCGGCGCCATAGAAGGTCCAGTCCGGCCCGTGCTGCCACTGCGCCGTGATGTAGCGCCCCTGCGGCGGCGTGACCTGATGCGTTACCGCCATGTCGTACTCCTTGCGATGGACGTGCACCCTGGCCTTCGGAAAGTCCGGCACGCCGCCGGCGTGATCGCGATCGAGATGCGTCAGCAGCACATGGCGCACATCGTCCGGTGAGAAGCCGAGCGCCTTGACCTGCCGCACCGCCGTCTCGGCCGGATCGAGCCGCGGCGTCGTCTGCCGCACCCATTTGCGTCCGAGCCGAGGCGAGTCGCCGATGTCGTCGAGCCCGATCCCGGTGTCGACCAGCACGAGGCCGTCATTGCTCTCGACCAGCAGGCAGTGACAGACCATCCGCGCCCGCTGGAAGATGCTGCCGCTGCCGTTCACGAGCCGCTTTCCGATCGGGCACATCGTGCCGGTGTTGAGATGGTGGATGCGCATGACAGGTCCTCCGCTGTAACAGGCGCAGACTTGCCATTGGCGTTTCCATAGGTAAAATATTGTCTTTCTATCCATGCGATAGGATATACCGATGGATATCCGCGAACTCCGCTACTTCGCCGCGGTCTACCGCGAGCGCAATCTGACCGCCGCGGCGAAGCGCTGCTTCATCTCGCAGCCGTCGATCTCGGCGGCGATCACCAATCTCGAGGCCGAGCTCGGCACCACGCTGTTCATCCGGCACAAGAAGGGCATGGCCCCGACGGCGTCCGCCGCGCAGTTTCACGGCATCGCCCGCCGGATCATCGACGAGGCGGACGCGGCGCGAAATCTCTTCCGCAAGCCCGCGACGCGGCAGGCGCTGACGCTCGGGCTGCTGCGGACGCTCGATCAGGCCCGGACCATCGCGCTGCTGAAGCCGCTGACCGGCAATAGCGATCTTGCGCTCCGGCTGGTCGGCGCCAGCGAGAAGGCCGACGCACGGATCATCGCCAAGACCATGGTCGGCGCCGGCGAGCACTTCATCCCGCTGTGGAGTGAGCGCTATGTCGCGGCACTGCCGCCCTCGCATCCCCTGACGCTGAAGGAGACGCTGCGGACCACCGACTTCGCCGGCGTTCCGATGATCGATCGTTGCCATTGCGAGCAGCAGGAATTCTTCAAGCGTGCCTCACCGCCGCGCAAGCCGGTGGCGATCGCGGAATCCGAGGAGTGGGCGATGGCGCTGGTTGCGGCCGGGGTCGGCGTCGCGATCGTCCCCGAGGGCGTGGCGCGCGGCAATCCGGATGTCGCGATGCGCGCGATCGATATCGACGTGACGCGCCAGGTCGGCCTCGCCTACCCCTCGGCCCAGCCGCCCTCCGATGCGCTGAAGGCATTCATTGCGAGCCTGCCGCGGCAAGCCAACAGTCGCCGGGTCAAATCGACGGCGAAGAAAACGAAGCGCGCCTAGCCCTTCGTCACCACGGCCTGGCCTGTCACCGGCGCGGAGACGAGCGGTGCGTTGGCGGTGAGCCGGGCGAGTTCGTTGATCTGGCGTTCGGCGTCGGCGGCCATGCCGTCGGGCGCCTGGATCACCAGCCGCTCCAGCGCCCAGCGATAGGACGAGATCCGTCGCTCCAGGGCCTGCTGGACCCATTGCACGATCAGCGTGTTCTCTTCCATCCGCGCCACCGCATCCGCGCGCTCGCGCGGCGACACATCGGCAATCATGTGGAGGCTGGCATTGCGCTTGCGATCGAGCTCGATCACCTGGATCGCGGTGGCGAAGAACGGCTCGAAGCGGGTGATGTCGTCGCGCACCTCGTCGATCAGCAGCGAATAGCGCGAGGCGAACGAGCGATGCGGCTCGTCGATCAGATTGCGGCCATAGGCGGTGCGATCGAACACGACCCTCTGCCGCCACGGCGAAGGCAGCGGCTGGTAGTCGCCGAACACGCTTTTCCACGCCGGACGCGACAGCGGCGGCTCGATGAACTGATAGGCGAGGTCGCGCAGCTGTCGTTCGTGTTCGGTGAGCTGGAATTGCGAGGCGTTCTTGCCGATGCTGCCGGTCGCCTCGGCGCCGATCCAGCGATGCATGTCGTCGTTGCGGAAATCGGCGCGGGTGCGGCCGAAATCGCCGCCGCTGCAGCCGGCGAGCGCCGAGCCTGCCAGCAGCAGGATCAGCGCCGGGAGTGACCGCCGAGCGACGGTCCGCTGCACAAGCTCCGGCATTGCCCGATGTCCGCGATCAGGAGCGGCGTCGGCGACGGCGGCCCTGCGCAGTGCCCTGCTCCGGTCCGCGACCACCGCCGGTCTCCTCCGTCGTTCGCTCGATCCGGACGACGGGAAGGATCAGTACGGTCCCCATGCCTTCGCCGGCAGCACCGGCCATGCTCGGCCGCCGCGCAGCCGCATCCGCCGGAAACTCAACGATGGTGCCCATGTTCCGTTCTCTCTGGCCCCGCACGGACATGATTTGCCCCGCGCACGCCGAGTTAAGAACGCGCATGGTTAATGACATCTTAAGCCGCCGGTACGGACGGTTACGGATATGGCGCTGTGCCTTAATAGACACGCGCAAATTCGAGCATTCACCTTCACGGCTTGTTTTCCTTAACTGCCTCTTAAAACAGCCTGCGTAGGCTCGCTGCCACAAGGATTTCAAACCGAAGTTCACTGGCAAGTCGCGTACGCCCGAGATGAGCGCAGCTCCGCTATTTCCTGGTTTCGATGGGCTGATGACGCTCTCCCGTCGCGAGGGCGTCGACATCCGCCCGACGCTGCTGCGCGTCCTGACCGACCTCTATGTGCAGGCGAGCGCACACTCCGCCGATGAAGAGCGCCAGTTCGTCGAGCTGACGACGCGCCTGATCGACGAGGTCGACGACGCGACCCGCGCCGCGGTCCGCGCGCGTCTTGCGATCTATCCGACCACGCCCGCAGGGATCATGGACAAGCTCGGGCTGCTCCGCGTCGGTCCCGACCAGCCGATGCCGGCGGCCACACCAATTCCCGCGCCCTCACCGTCCGCGCTGCCGGCCAAGATCCCGACCGAAGCCGAACTGCGGATGGCCGCGAGCCTCGCCATGCGGCCGAACGATGCCGCCGAAATCTCCGACATGTTCTTTGCCGCCAACACGAAGGAGCGCGCGCAGATCCTGCACAATCTGGAGGAGACGCCGCTGAAGGCCGCCGCGCGGATCCCCGCCGCGCGCGCCGCGCGCGCGATCCATATCCTGGAGATGGCGGCGTTTGCCGAGGACCTCGATAACTTCACGCTCGAACTCGGCGAGGCGCTGATCCTGCCGTCGCGGATCGCCGCCGATGTGGTCAACGATCCCGGCGGCGAGCCGCTCGCCTGCGCGATGCGGGCACTCGACGTGTCGAGCGCCGCGTTCCAGCGGATCCTGATGTTCCTCAATCCCGAAGCCGGCTCCTCGGTCAATTATGTCTATCGGCTGTCGCGGCTCTACGATCGCTTGAGCGAGCGCTCGGCGCTGGTGATGCTGGCGGCGTGGCGCGGCTCGACCATGGCGGTGGCCCGCGCCAGGTATCGCTCGTCGCTCTATGACGACGAGCGCCATCGCGTACGCGCGGCATCCTCGCAGACGCGTCCCGCGTTGCAGCCCGGCAGCGCGCCCGCTATCCGAAATCAGAAGTCTGGAAGTTAGCCCTTCGCCAGATCGAGGAAGTGCCGCCCGGCACGGTCCTCGGTCTCGACAATCCAGGCGTCGGGATCGAAGCGGAGCTCCTTGGTCAAGCGTTCCTCGATAGAGGGCTCGGACACCGGCTGTGGCGCGGTCGACACGAACAGCCGCTCGACCGGACGGCTGTCGTCATAGACTGCCTGCGGCGCGGGCGCATACAGCATCGCGTTGCCGTCCATCAGCGCCACCTTGACGAATACGGCACCGGCTTCCTCGGCACCCTTCTTGCGGACTGCGCCGAACACGCCCTCGGTCTGGCAGCGGCGCAAATACGCCGCGACCCATATGCTGGTTTTCAATCGCATGCGCCGACCTATAGGCCAGCGACGCGGCCACGTCCAATTGTCACAGATGTCGTCACGCAGCGGCGGGTTGACCGAACCAATCGTCACCCATATCCTTGCATCTGCGGTGCAAGCCGCGCCCGGGTCCACGGGAAGGGTTGAACCCACTTGCACCAATTGAGCGGCCAACCAAGCCTTTGTGCAGCCGGTTTTGTGGACCATCGGCGATGATGCACGGAGGTTTCCATGGACCGATCGCCCGCGCGATTGAATCTCGAACATCTGAAGAGGCAGGCCAAGGAGCTCATTCGCCTTTACCGGCGGCAGGCGCCGGAGGCTTACGCGCGTTTCCGGCATGCGCTTCCGGCTGCGGCCGGGCGCAGCGATACTGAGATCGCTGCGCTCAATCTGCGGCTGCACGATGCGCAGTCCTGCGTGGCGCGCGATCTCGGCTTCGCCTCCTGGCCGGACCTGCGGCGCTATGTCGACGCACAATTACCGCCCGGCAAGAGCAAGGCCGATCGCGTTCGGCGATGGTTGCAGCTGGTCTATGCCGCAGACGTCGCCGGCACCACCGACCGCGCCAATCCGCGCGTTGCGGCGCGGATGCTCACCGAGGATCCCGGCCTCATCGCCGATGATCCCTATCTCGCCTGCGCCATCGGCGACGAGGAGACGGTGCAACGCACCGCCAACGACGATCCAGCATGGGTCAATCGTCCCGGCGGTCCCTTGAAACTGCCGCCGCTGGTCGCGGTCACGCATTCCAGCCTGTTGCAGATTGCGGAATTTCAGACCCGGCTGCATCGCTGCGCACGCCTGCTGCTGCAGGCCGGCGCCGATCCCAACCAGCACATCAGCAGCCGCTGGCCGCCCGGAACGCTCGACGCACCCGATGACAGCAATCCGCTGTCAGCGCTGTACGGCGCCGCCGGCCGCAACCACGATCTCGAACTGACCAGACTGTTGCTCGAAGCGGGCGCCAATCCGAACGACAATGAATCGCTCTACCACTCGCTCGAAGGCTCGGTGACGACAGGCCTGCTGCTCGAGCATGGTGCGCGGATCGCCGGAACCAACGCGATGTACAAGGTGCTCGATGACGAGAACGTGGCGGCGCTCGACTTGCTGCTGCGGCACGGCGGCAATCCGAACCAACCCGCCCCGCGCCGCTGACCGATTGCGGCTCGCCGCTGATGTGGGCGATCCGCCGGCAGCGGTCGCGGACCTGCATCGCGACACTGCTCGACGCCGGCGCAGATCCGCACGTCACGACGCCGGATGGTCTCAGCGCCTACCGCTACGCATTGCAATTCGGACTGACCGAGGTCGCCGAGTTGCTGCGCGAGCGCACCGGCGACGAGACGCTTGCCGATGATGAGCGGTTCGTCGCGGCGTGCAGCAGCGGTGATGAGGGCGAGGCGCGGCGAATCCAGGCCGGCCGGCCCGATCTTCCGGGTTCACTTTCACCGCAGCAATTGCGGTTGCTTCCTGAGCTCGCCGCGGCAGGCGGCGACGATGCGGTGCGGCTGATGGTCGAACTCGGCTGGCCGATCACGGTGCGTGGCGGCGATTGGGATGCGTCGGCGCTCAATCACGCGGTGTTCCGCGGCAATGCCGCGCTGACACGATTCCTGCTCGAGCACGGCGCGGAATGGACCGAGCAGCACGGCTTTGGCGACAACGCGTCCGGAAGCCTGTCGTGGGCCTCCTGCAACGAGCCGGTCAGCGGCGGCGACTGGGTGGGCTGCGCGCAGGCCCTGCTCGATCACGGGATGCCGCGCGCCATTCCGGATCGCGACGATCCGGAATGGGTGCTGCTGGCCGGCCGCAGGAAGCTGTTCTCCGACGAGGTCAGGGACGTTCTGCTGGGCGAGACGCCCTGACTCGTCACGGCCGGGCTTGTCCCGGCCATCCACGTGTTAGCTTCAACAGTCTCAGAGACGTGGATGCCCGGGACAAGCCCGGGCATGACGAATACACATTCAATGCCGTCGTAGAGAGGCTACTCGACCGAATGCCCGATCATCGTGCTGAGTTCGCGCACCAAGCGATCGGACATCTGGCCGGTCACCGGCAGCTTGCGGGCGCGCTCGAACTTCGCGATCGCGTGCTGGGTATCGGCGCCGATCGTGCCGGTCGGCTTGAGCTGGCCGTAGCCATACTCCGTCAGCGTACGCTGGACCGCGGCGATGCGTTTGCCGGCCGGGCTCAGATGCTGTGTCGGAATCGACGCCGGCGGACGAATGACGCTGGACGGCGCGGCGGCCGGGGACGGTGCTGCGGCCGGCGGCGCAGTGGTCGATTTCAGCACCAGATTGGCCATCGGATCGACCGGCTTGGCCTCGGCCTTGGGTTCTGCCGGCTTGGCTTCGACGGACCTGGTCTCGGCCGGCTTGGTCTCCACCGGCTTCACGTCGACGGGCTCGGCCGATCGGGCAGCCGCCTCGGCCGGACGCGGGCGCGGTATCGGGCTGGTGGCCGCGGCAACCGGGGCCGGCGGCGGCAGCGTCACAACCGAACCGCCGAACATCGGCGACGGATGACGGCCGGCCTGCAGGAACAGCGCATTGATCAGGATCGCAACAATGGCAGACGTCGCCAGCACGCCGGCAACCAGATCCTTCGGACTGTGCAGCAGCAGGCGCAGGACGAGGCCACGTTCCTCCTCGGCCGCGATGGCCACCGCCTTGGCGCCGCGGCGACGGCGCGGCGTTTCATCGTCATCCAAAGTCTGTCTAGGCACTCTTCTTCACCTGATGGGTTTGCTCTTGTAGTCCGGAACGCAGCGCGGGCTTCAGGGTCGAGACATTGCTGGACGGCTCGACGGCGGCCGGCGGGGTGAACGCCAGCGGCAGCGCGACCGACACAGTGGTGCCCTCGCCCACCTTGCTCTCCACATTGATTTCGCCGTGGTGCAGGCCGACCAGTCCCTTCACGATGGAAAGACCAAGACCGGTGCCCTCGTGGCGGCGCTGATAGGTCTTGCCGGCCTGGAAGAACGGATCGCCGATCCGCTTGAGATCATCGGCGGCGATGCCGACGCCGGTGTCCGAGACACGCAGCACCAGCCGCGATCCCTCCACGCCGGCCGACACCGTCACCTTGCCGCCGCGCTCGGTGAACTTGATGGCGTTGGAGACCAGATTGAGCACGATCTGCTTGAACGCGCGCGGATCGCCGTTCACGATCGGCAGATCGTCGGGCACGCGCGTGACGAGGTCGACGCCGCTCTCGCGCGCTTTCAACGCCACCAGATTGCAGCAATTGAGCAGCGCCGGCCGCGGCGCAAACGGCTCCGGCGAAATCTCGAAATTGCCCGACTCCATCTTCGACATGTCGAGGATGCCGTTGACGACGGACAGCAGATGCTGGCCGGAATCGTTGATCAGCTGCGCGTATTCCTTGCGGCGGGCCACGTCGAGGCCGAGCACGTCTTCCTGCGCGATCATCTCGGAGAAGCCGATGATGGCGTTGAGCGGGGTGCGCAGTTCGTGGCTCATGGTGGCCAGGAAGCGCGTCTTCGATGCATCGGCCTGCTCGGCCACATTGCGCGCCTGTTCGAGCGCCTGCTCCTGCACCTTGCGATCGGTCACGTCGCGGATCACCGCAACGACCTCGGCATCGGCGGCGGCCTGATCGAGCGGGCGGCAGCGCATCTCGGCCCAGATGAATTCGGCGGCGACCTCGCCCCGCGCACCGTCACGGCGCACGCGGAACTCGACGCTGCGCGAGTCACCGCGTGCGGCGTCCGACAGCCCCGTGAGATAGGCCGGGCGATCGGCGACATGAACGCGGTCGAACAGGCCGTGGCCCAACAACCGCGATGCCGGCACGCCGAGCATGTTCTCGGCCGCGGGGGAAATGAAGCGCACGGCGCCGTTGCGGCTGTGCCGCGACAGCACGTCGCTCATGTTATGCGCGAGCAGGCGGTAGCGCTCTTCCTCGACATAGAGCAGCGCCACGCTGGTACGCGCCAACGACTCCGCGCCGAAGGCGAGTCCGGCGGCGTAGAAGATCGCCGACACGACGCCGAACCCGACGAGCGTATTGTTCGAAGCAACCGCGGGATCGACGACCGGCAGCACATGATAATGGCCGAGCACGCTCAGCAGCGCCGCGCAGATCATCGCCAGCGCGAACGCAAACGCCACCACGCGCCGCGAGGCCGACAGCGCCGCCTCGATCGGAATGACGACGAGCCACACGGCGGCGAACGAGGCGATGCCGCCGGTCGTCGCCGCGATCATCATCACGAGGCCGGCGAGCGCCAGCGACGACAGCACATGCGCGCCTTCATAGCGGCCGGTGCGCGACAGGAACCACGACAGCAGGATCGGCGCGATCAGCCAGGCGAATGCCGCGACCTCGATCGCCGTCGGCGCACCGCGCATCGCAAGAAAGGCAGGGAACGAGGCAAGCGCCGCCAGGCTGCCGAGCAGCCGCGGCGCCATGAAGGCACGATGGCGCGCACGCGTCAGCGCATCATATTGCGCCGACGGATGCAGCAGCGCATCCAGGCAATCGCGGATCAGACTCAAACTACTCACAGCACTCGCGCTTCGGCTCAATCGTCAACACAGACGCGCCGCAACGCCTCCTTCGTGATTGCAGGTCAACCTGTCAGAGCGAACTTAAGCGAACGCTAAGGCTGGGCGGCCTGCCGCCAAACACCGTGCATTGGAGTGGGTTTGACCCGCTATTCACCGGCCATTTGTCGGGGATGGTGAACGGCTGGTTTCCGGATGCGACAATCTATGGTTTCGAAATGGTGGACGCGGCGGATCCTGCGCATCCGGCGCGCGTCGGGCGCCATCAATCGAAAATTTACGGCGAATCAATTCAGGCGAATTTTCCGCGATTTTTCGGCGGATTTACTTCAATGCAGATACTTCCGATTTATCGACCGATGCTAACCCTCAAGGCCAATAGCGGCATCGACCGCGCAAGAAGCAAGACAAGACAGACGACCGGGATCGCGCCATGTTCTTCCTGCTGCGTTTGGCATTCTGGCTCGGGCTTGTGCTCGTGCTGCTGCCGAGAGACAAAACACCCGAGGCGGACAAGACGCCGCCGATCAGCGCGTCGGATGCGGTGTCGGCCGCGACCGCGACGATCAACGACATGGGCCAGTTCTGCAAGCGCCAGCCGTCCGCCTGCGAGGTCGGCGGCCAGGCCGCGACCGCGATCGGCCAGCGCGCGACCGACGGGGCGCGCAAGCTCTACCAGATCATCACCGACAAGAAGCCGCCGGACCACACCGGCTCGATCGGCAAGGACGATACCGATTCAGCCACCGCGTTCCGCGACACGCTGACCGCGGATGACCAGTCGATCGAATTCCGCCTGCCGCCGACGCCGTGAGCGGAAACCAAAGCGCTGTCGCGCGAAGCGGATCCCGGTTCGCGTTGAAGAAAACCCGTCAAAACAACCGGGAACCGGGTCCATTTTCATCGCTTTCGCGGCCCGCCTTCCTATATAAGCCGTCAAGGACAGGACGCGGGCCACGATGACGACGATCGACGAAATCAGGGACAATTTTGCGCTGCTGGACGAGTGGGACGACCGTTACCGCTATGTCATCGAGCTCGGCCGCACGCTCGAACCGTTGTCGGAGGCGGAGCACTCGGCCGAAAACAAGGTGCAGGGCTGCGTCAGCCAGGTCTGGCTGTCGAAGCGCATCGAGCGCGGTGCCAACGGCGAACCGCGCCTGATCTATATCGGCGATAGCGACGCCCACATCGTGCGCGGCCTGGTCGCGATCGTGCTGACGCTGTTTTCCGGGCAAACGCCCAAGGAAATCCTCGGCACCGACGCACTCGCGCTGTTCGACGAATTCGGCTTCCGCGACCATCTGACGCCGCAGCGCTCCAACGGCCTGCGCTCGATGGTCGACCGCATTCGCAACGATGCGCGCGAGGCGCTGGCGTCCGCCGCGTAATCTCTTATTTCCGCTTCCGCGCCTGCTGGCCGAGGCCCATCTTCTTGGCGAGCTGCGAGCGCGCCACCGCATAGTTCGGCGCCACCATCGGATAGTCGGCCGGCAGGCCCCATTTGTCGCGATACTGCTCCGGGGTCATGTTGTACTGGGTGCGCAGATGGCGCTTCAGCGACTTGAAGCGCTTGCCGTCCTCGAGGCACACCAGATATTCGGGCGTGATCGACTTCTTCATCGACACCGCAGGCTTGGCCGGCTCGCTCGGCGTGTCGCTGCGTCCGCTCGACACCCGCAGCAAGGCGGAGTGGACCTGGCTGATCAGGTTCGGAATGTCCGAGGCCGGCGTCGGATTGTTGCTGAGGTAGGCCGAAACGATGTTGGCGGTCAGCTCGACCGGCGTTTTGCCTGACGTATCGGACATGGCTCAATCTTCCCCGTGCTATCGACAGCCCGGCGCCCACCGGACAGTATCCATGCGCAGCAATACATTAATGGAATCGCGTACTACTTTGCGAATATGCACGAATTGCAGCAAATCTGACAACAACGGCCGCGTTTCCGGCCTCGGGCCGGCCGCGCGCAAGTATTAGAGCGTTTTCCAGCGAAGGGGACACCGGTTCGCGTGCAGAAAACGCGTCAGACCAGAATCCAGAGCCCCGTTCCGATTCAATCGGAACGGAAATGGCTCCAGCCCGGATCTTAAGGCCGCTGCTCCAGGTGCGACCTGAGCTCGTCGATCGAGGCAAATCGCATCATGCCCTCCGGCATCTGCGCCTCGATCGATCCGTCCGAATAGAGCGAATAGGCCATGCCGTCGACGACGCCGGATTTGAGCACGGTCACCGGCGGCTGCTCCTGGGGCGGCGGCGGATGGCCCGATGCCGGCGAGGCTGCGGCGGCCGACTGGGCCTCGCCGAAGGTCGATGGCGTCCGGGGCCCGCGCCGGGGGGCGACGTCGACCGACCGCGGCCGGTCGGCCTTCGGCCAGGCATCATCGAAGGTTGCCGGCGCCGGTTCGGCCGAACCGCCCGGATTCGAGCGCAGTTCCGGCGACAACAGATCCGGCGTGAGCGGCTCGGCGGCACGCCCCTGGCTCCGTTCGCGCTCCTTGCGCGAGGAGGAGAACAGCAGATTGCGCCGCTTGGGCGGTGCCGTGCCATCCGCGGGCGCGGCCGCCGGCACCTCGCCTGATGCGCCGCGCGAGGCGATTTCATCGTGCCAGGGCGGCGGCGCCGTCGGCGCGGATGGCGGGGACGCTGGAGCCAGCGGCGGAGGCGCCGACACCTTCGGCTCAGGCGGTGGGAACACCGGATCGTCGGGAGTGCCGCGCGGGGAAGTTGCAGACGACGACCCGGACCGCAGACCCACGGCAACGACGGCATCGAGCCGGTCGCCCATGGCCTGGAGTTCGCGAAGGATGGCGGCAAGGGCCACAACAATCACGCCGGTACATGCGCCGGTCACGCCTGTTGCGATCAACGTGCCGCCGACGCTGAATTCCTTGTTTGGAATTCCGAGGCCGATCGCCGCCAAGCCCGCCACGACCAGGCCCGCGCCGACGACCAACAGACCAACCTTCATCGAACTAACCCCCGGGAGACCCGACCGAAAATCGGCGCGGGCCACCAACGCCACGATACCGTCATATTGCTCACACCGCCAACCGCCAATTGTAGACAGAGTTCCCTAAAATCCCGCTTAACCGGGCGCGATGCGCTGCTTCACCGCGGCTGCAGCGGCTGTCCGGCAGCCAGCTCCCGTAGATCTACTGGCTACGAATTGCTGCCAATTTATTGCAACGCATCTGGGAAATTACGCCACAATTACCAATTACTTGGAAACGGAACTGCGCTATGGATGCCGGGGAATGAGGCCCTAAAGCGCCAATCTGGGCCACAGGCACGCCGGTATCACTAGCTATGTCATCGATTACGACGTCTGCCCTCGAGGCGCCTGCGCGGCGCTCGGTGGAGAAGACCTGCGACGATCTCGCTGTCCTCGTCCTCGGCGTGGTCGCCGTGGTCGCCGGCTTGACGTTCCGCGATTACGGTCTGGGCTGGGACGATTACACCCACGCTGAATATGCCGACCTCCTGCTGCGCATGTACGGGTCCGGGTTCAAGGACACCGGCGCGCTGTCGTTTGCCAATCTGTATATGTACGGCGGCGGCTTCGACATGGCCGCGGCCCTGCTGCACAAGATCATTCCGCTCGAACTGTTCGAGACGCGCCGCCTGCTCGGGGCAATCGTCGGCGTCATCGGCCTTGCGGTAACCTGGCGCCTGGCGCGCCGCGTCGGCGGCCCGCTGGCAGGACTGGCGGCGCTGCTGCTGCTGGCGCTGTGCCCGACCTTCTACGGCCACATGTTCATGAATCCGAAGGATGCGCCGTTCGCCGTGGCGATGGTGGTCCTGATCATGGGCCTCGTGCGCCTGATCGAGGAATATCCGGCGCCCTCGCCGCGCACCATCCTGATCGTCGGCCTCGGGGCCGGCCTGTCGATCGGCTGCCGCGTGCTTGGCGGGCTCGCATTGATCTACGCCGTGGTCGGCTTCGTCCCGCTCCTGATCGAGGAGTTCCGCAAGCAGGGCCCGCGTGAGGCGACCCACCGCTTTGCCCATGTCGTCTATGTGCTGCTGCCGGGACTTGTGCTGGGCTATCTCGTGATGGGCCTGATCTGGCCATGGTCGATCATGGAGCCCGGACATCCGCTCGAAGCGGTGACCTATTTCTCGCACTTCTTCGAGAAACCCTGGAAGGAGATGTTCGACGGCGCGCTGGTGTCGGTGCCGGACATGCCATGGTCCTATCTGCCCACTCTGTTCGCGCTGCAGCTTCCCGAAGTACTGCTGGTGCTGCTGGCCGCCGCCGTCGTCATCACCTTGATGTCGCTGTCGCGCTACGACGTCACCGCAAAGCGCAAGTCGATCATGCTGATGCTGACGCTTGCGGCGACGCTGCCGCTGGTGATCGCGATGGTGAAGCGGCCGGCGCTCTATAACGGCATTCGTCACTTCATCTTCGTCATTCCGCCGATGACGGTGCTGGCCGGCGTCGCATTCGCGCGCGGCATGGACTGGCTCGGCGAGAACCGCCGCGCCTGGCAGCCCGCGGCGCTCGCCGTGTTCGCGTTCGGCCTCTTGCTGCCGCTCAGCGAAATGATCCGCCTGCATCCGTATCAGTACACGCACTTCAACCACATCGCCGGCACGGTGCGGACCGCGGACAACTTCTTCATGCTGGACTATTGGGGCCTGGCGCTGAAGCAGGCATCCGACGGGCTGCGCGAGCAGTTGGCGGAGCGGCAGGAAGTGCCGCCGCAGAACCGCAAGTGGAAGGTCGCGGTGTGCGGACCGCAGCGCCCCGCGCAGGTCGCGCTCGGCCCCGACTTCACGATCGGCTGGGACAGCAATGCTGCCGACTTCGCGATGACGCTCGGCGAATTCTACTGTAAGGGCCTGGCCGCGCCTGTGATGGTCGAGATCAAGCGCGACGACGTCGTGTTCGCCCGCGTCTACGATATCCGCGGCCGCAGCATCTCGAGCCTGCTGGCGATCCCGGCGCCGTAACGCATCACGCTGCCCACTGACGATCGCCGTTCGGAGCGTGGGCCGCATGCCGACATGACTGTCACGCCGTTACTCTGCCTTGCTGCGGTCCGGTGGCGGCGCTAGGCTTCGACGAAGCAATAACGTCATCAATGGAGCAATCGGCCATGTCGCCAGCGGAAGCGCGCCTGAAGGAAGTGCCGTCGGATATGAGTGCGGCGGAATGGGAGCAGCGGATCAATCTCGCCGCCTGCTACCGGCTGGTCGCGCTCTATGGCTGGGACGATCTGGTCGATACCCACATTTCCGCGCGCGTCCCCGGACCCGAGCACCACTTCCTGATCAACCCCTACGGGCTGATGTTCGACGAGATCACCGCATCGAGCCTGGTCAAGGTCGACCTCGACGGTAACCAGCTCTCGAAGAGCGACTACAGCATTAACCCGGCCGGCTTCACCATTCATTCGGCGATCCACGAGGTGCGCGAGGACGCCGGCTGCGTGCTCCATCTACACACCGTCGACGGCACCGCGGTGTCGAGCGGCCCCGAGGGCCTGTTGCCGCTGAACCAGACCGCGCAGCTCGTCACCCACGACCTCGCATATCACGACTATGAAGGCATCGCGCTCGATCATGACGAGCGTCCGCGCCTGCAGCGCGATCTCGGCAGCAAGAACCATATGCTGCTGCGCAATCACGGCACCCTGACGGTCGGCCGCTCGGTCGCGTCCGCGTTCGAGCGGATGTACCATCTGGAGCGCGCCTGCTCGATGCAGGTGGCGACCCGCGCGCTCGGACCGATCGCCTATCCGGTCGACCCGCACGCGATCGACAAGAACACCGAGCTTCTCTCCAACCCGGACCGCGCCGAGCTGCGCTCGACCCAGCTGGTCTGGCCGCCGCTGCTGCGCAAGCTCGACCGGGTCAATCCCGGCTATCGTGATTGAAATTTCACAATCTTCGGCTAAGCTAACGGCCAACACCCTCTGCACTATCCGAATCAAAACGCCGCCCAATTCCGGGCGGCGTTTTTACGTGCAGTGCGCCTTGCGCTATTTGGCGTCGGCGAATGCCGCCAGGATCCGCGCCCAGGAGCGGATGCCCTTGTGGTAGCTCTTGAGGTCGTACTTCTCGTTCGGCGAATGGATGTTGTCGTCGTCGAGCCCGAAGCCGATCAGCACACTGTCGAGGCCGAGCGTGTGCTTGAAATCGGCGACGATCGGGATCGAGGCGCCGGAGCCGATCAAGAGCGCCTCCTTGCCCCATTCGTCGGTCAGCGCGCGGCGCGCGGCTGCCAGCGGCTTCATGTTCCAGTCGAGCGCGATCGCCGGCGCGCTGGAATGGTCGGTGAACTCGGCCTTGCAGTCGGCCGGCAGGCGAGCCTTCACATAGTCGCGGAACGCCTTTCGGATCTTCTCGGGATCCTGTCCCTCGACCAGGCGGAACGAAACCTTCGCTGACGCCTCGGCCGCGATCACCGTCTTGGAGCCCTCGCCGGTATAGCCGCCGACGATGCCGTTGATGTCGCAGGTCGGGCGCGAGGAGACCTGCTCGATCAAGAGCCGGTCCTTTTCGCCGGCGGGCACCGAGAGGCCGATCGGCTTGAGGAAGCTCTCCGGCGTCAGATTGAGCTGCTTCCACTGGGCCAGAATATCCGGCGGCAAATCCTTCACGCCGTCATAGAAACCGGGGATGGTGATGTGGCCGTTCTCGTCATGCAGGCCGCCGAGGATCCGCGTCAGCACGCGGATCGGGTTCTGCGCGCCGCCGCCGAACACGCCGGAATGCAGGTCGCGATTGGCGGCCTTGATCTTGACCTCGTCATAGACCAGGCCGCGCAGCGAGGTGGTGATCGCCGGCGTATTCGGGTCCCACATGCCAGTGTCGCAGACCAGCGCGAAGTCGGCCTTGAGGTCGTCCTTGTTCGCCTCGAGGAACGGCACGAAATTCTTCGATCCGATCTCCTCTTCACCCTCGATGACGATGGTGATGTCGACCGGCAGCGATCCCGTCACCGCCTTCCAGGCACGGCACGCCTCGACGAAGGTCATCAACTGTCCCTTGTCGTCCTCGGCGCCGCGCGCGACGATGATCTTGCGCCCGTCGGCATGGTCAGTCACCACGGGCTCGAACGGCGGACGGTGCCAGAGATTCAACGGATCGACCGGCTGCACGTCGTAGTGGCCGTAGAACAGCACGTGCGGGCGTCCGTCGGTCGCCCCATTCAGCTTGCCGACCACGGCCGGATGGCCGGCGGTCGGCCGCACTTCGGTCTTGAAGCCGAGGGTTGCGATATCCTTGGCGAGATGATCGGCAGCCGCCTTGCAGTCATCAGCGAAGGCCGGATCGGCCGAGATCGATTTGATCCGCAGCAGCGTGAACAGCCGCTCGAGACTGTTGTCGAAATCGGCGTCGATGCGATCGAGGACGGGCTGCAGCTTGGCGTTGGACATCGCGGATATCCTTGTTGTTGGACGTTGCGCCAGGTTGTAGCGCGACGGCCGCGGGAGGCAAAGCCGGTCTCCCGCTTCGGCCGACCGGCGCGATGCTATCTGCGCAGCAATCCACCGAGAGCGCCGCGCACCAGCGCCCGGCCGATCGAGCCGCCAACCGAACCGCCGAGCGACTTGCCGAGATCGGCGGCCACGCCACCGATCACCTTGTCGGTCACCGAGCGCGTGACGCTGCGCGCGATCACCTGCCCGGTCGACATGCGGCCGCGCTTGACGTTAGTGCCGAAGATCGTGGACGCGATCGAACCGAGCTGGCCGAGGATGCCGCCACCCTCGCCGCCAGCGCTGCCGTCCGCCGGCGCCGCCGTCCCGGAGAGCCGCTTCTGGATGATCTCGTAGGCGGATTCGGCATCGACCGCGGTGTCGTATTTGCCCTTCACCGGGCTCGCATCCATGATCGCCTTGCGCTCCTCCGGCGTGATCGGCCCGATCCGCGCCGACGGCGGGCGCACCATGACGCGCTCGACCATCGACGGCGTGCCGCCGCCCTCGAGGAACGACACCAGCGCCTCGCCCTTGCCGAGCTCCATGATCACCCGCGCGGTGTCGAGCTTCGGATTGGGCCGGAAGGTCTGTGCGGCCGCGGCAACCGCCTTCTGGTCGCGCGGCGTGAAGGCGCGCAGCGCGTGCTGCACGCGGTTGCCGAGCTGCGCCAGCACCTTGTCCGGCACGTCGATCGGATTCTGGGTGACGAAATAGACACCGACGCCCTTGGAGCGGATCAGCCGCACCACCTGCTCGATCTTGTCCATCAGCGCCTTCGGCGCGTCGGTGAACAACAGATGCGCCTCGTCGAAGAAGAACACCAGCTTCGGCTTCGGCAGGTCGCCGGCCTCCGGCAATTCCTCGAACAATTCCGAAAGCATCCAGAGCAGGAAGGTGGCGTAAAGCCGCGGGCTCTGCATCAGCTTGTCGGCAACCAGGATATTGACCATGCCGCGGCCATCGCGGTCGGTGCGCATGAAATCCTTCAGCGTCAGCGCCGGCTCGCCGAAGAACTTGGCGCCGCCCTGGTTCTCGAGCACCAGGAGCTGACGCTGGATCGTTCCGACGGTCGCCTTGGACACATTGCCGTAGCTCTGCGCCGCTTTGCGGATCGGTGCCAGCGGATCCTCCTCGTCGTCGGCAGCCTTCTTGCTGCCGTCCGGGGCGATCGCATCCAGCAGCGCCCGCAGATCCTTCATGTCGATCAACGTGAGACCGTTCTCGTCGGCGACACGGAAGGCAACATTGAGCACGCCCTCCTGCACGTCGTTCAGATCGAGCATCCGCGACAGCAACAGCGGTCCCATCTCGGTGACGGTGGCGCGCACCGGATGGCCCTGCTCGCCGAACACGTCCCAGAATACGGCCGAGAACTGATCCGGCTGGAAGGTCAGGCCCATCTCCTTGGCGCGCTTCAGGATAAAGTCCTTGGCCTCGCCGACTTCGGAGATGCCGGAAAGATCGCCCTTGATATCGGCTGCGAAAACCGGAACGCCGGCGCGCGCAAATCCTTCGGCCATGACCTGTAGCGTGACGGTCTTGCCGGTTCCCGTCGCACCGGTCACAAGGCCGTGGCGGTTGGCCAGCGCAAGCGTCAGCCAGGCTGTTTCCTCGCCCTTGCCGATAAAGATTTTCTCATCGGTGTCGGCCAACTTGGTGTCGGACGTCGCCATCGCTTCGCCTCTTAACGCGATTTTAAATCGGCTCGATCCATTCGAACCGATGACATCATATTGCATCTTGCAGGTCGATTGAAACCATCGGCGCGCACTGATGTATATTGTCGCTCCACCAGTTCCTCATACTTTATTCCCGGCCAAGTGACGAAAGGCATTGCGCATTGCGACAAGATGGTGTGAATCCGCCGCTCACTCTTGCAGAGGTGCAACACTTCCGACGCGATCGAAAAAGAAAACGAACTGAAATGCGCGGATCGCTTGTATTTCGTGACACAGGCGCTCAAGATAAATCTTCAAGAATGATCCGGCAAAAACCGGTTGAGGCGGGGCAATATGGACGAATTGGTTGGGCAGCTGGCCGCGAAGGCCGGCATCGACGGTGCTGTCGCTGAAAAAACCATCGGCATCGTTCTGGGTTTCCTCCGTAACGAGGGACCTTCCGACAAAGTCCAGGCTCTGATCGACCAAATCCCCGGCGCCGAAGCGGCAATCGCCGCCTCCAACAACAGCGGTGGTCTATCGCGGTTGATGGGTGGCGGTCTGATGGCTGTCGGCACCCGGCTGATGGCGCTTGGATTGAGCATGAGTGAGATTCAGAACGTCGCGCGTGAACTTTTCAGGTTCGGCCGCGACAAAATCGGAGCGGATCAAATGGGCGAGATCATCTCGGGGACGCCGGGCCTCAGCCAGTTTGCCTGAAGCATTTTCCCAAACGCCATTGCACGTGCGCTCCCTTCTACCTGCATACGAGTATCATGACATACCCCCTCTCCGAGATCGAAGGCCTGTCCGCCTATTGCGCCACCAAACTGAAATCGCAGGGTATCCGCACGACCGACGCACTGCTTGAAGCCGCCCGCACCGTCAAGGGACGCAAGGCGCTCGCCGCCAAGACCGGGATCAGCGAACAACAATTGCTCGAATGGGCCAACATCTCCGACTACATGCGGATTCCCGGCATGGGCAAGGCGAAGGTCGGCCTGGTCCGCGCCGCCGGCGTCACCACCGTGCGCGAGCTCGCGCACCGCAACCCGTCGCGGCTCGCGCAGAGCATGAAGGACGCCAATGTGCGGCGTAAGCTCGTCCGCGTGATGCCGTCGGAGAAGTCGGTCGAGCTGCTGATCGAAGAGGCACGCAAGCTGCCTCCCAAAATCACCTATTAGCCTGTCTTAACGGCATTCGGCCGCCGGCCGCGTCACCCGTCATTGCCACACCTTGACTTGCCGCTGCGGTCAGCGCAAAGCCACCGCATGATGGCGAGCAGGCCCATAGCATCGACGGTGACCGGCCCGGCCGTATCGGCGGTGCTGCCGGCGCTGTTGTCGCGGCCTTATCCGGCCGTGATGGGCATCCTGAACGTGACCCCGGACTCGTTCTCCGACGGCGGCCAGTTCGCCGCCCCCGAGGAAGCGCTGGCACAGGCCCGCAAGCTGGTCGCCGAGGGCGCCGATATCATCGACATCGGCGCGGAATCCACCCGCCCCTACGGCTCGCAGCCGGTCACCGCCGAGGCCGAAATGGCGCGGCTGAAGCCGGTGCTCGCCGACGTGACCGCACTTGGCGTGCCGGTCTCGATCGACAGCATGAAATCGGAGGTCGTGGCCTGGGCGCTCGACCAGGGCGCTGTCATCGCCAATGACGTCTGGGGCCTGCAGCGCGATGCCGGCATGGCGCCGCTCGTCGCCGCACGCGGCGTGCCCGTGATCATCATGCACAATCGCGAGCAGGCCGATCCGGCGATCGACATCATGCAGGACATCGCCGCCTTCTTCGAGCGCTCGCTCGCGATCGCCGCGAGCGCCGGCATTTCGCCCGACCGGATCGTGCTCGATCCCGGCATTGGCTTCGGCAAGACCCCGGAGCAGAGCATGATCGCGCTGGCGCGGCTGTCCGAGCTCGGCTCGTTCCGCCTGCCGCTGCTGGTCGGCGCCTCGCGCAAGCGCTTCATCAGCACGGTCGTGCCGTCGGAGCCGCAACAGCGGATCGGCGGCTCGATCGCGGCGCATCTGATCGCCGCGCAGAACGGCGCCCGTATCATCCGCGCGCATGACGTCGCCGAAACCGTTCAGGCGCTGCGCGTGGCCGCGGCAATCGAGGGACAGCAATGACCGATACGATCTTCATCACCGGGATCGTCATCCATGCCCGTCATGGCGTGATGGAACATGAGACCGAAGTCGGGCAGCGCTTCGTCATCGATCTCGAGCTCTATACCGACCTCTCGGAATCCTCGCGCACCGACCGCCTCTCCGACACCGTCTCCTATTCCAACGTGGTGGCGACCGCGACATCGGCATTCAAGAACACCAACTACAAGCTGCTGGAGCGCGCCGCGGGGGCGGTGGCCGAGGACATCCTGGCGAGCTTCCCGCGCATCCGGGCGGTCAAGGTCACGGTGCACAAGCCGCACGCGCCGATCGCCGCGATCTTCGACGATGTCGGCGTGGTGCTGACCCGCTCGCGCCATCAACCGCCCCAGGGTTGAACGCAGATGGCCGACGTCCTGATCGCCCTGGGCGGCAATGTCGGCGACGTCCGCACCACGTTTCGCAAGGCGATCGCCAATATCTGCGGCATGACCCAGGCCGCGCTCGTCGCGCGCTCGTCGGATTATTCGACGCCGCCTTGGGGTGAGCAGCAGCAGGATAGCTTCATCAACGCCTGCATCGAGATCGAGACCAGTCTCGATCCGCATGCGCTGCTGTTCACGCTGCACAAGATCGAAGCCAAATTCGGCCGCGACCGCGCCAATGAGCAGCGCTGGGGGCCGCGCACGCTCGATCTCGACCTGATCGCCTATGACGACGTCACACTGAACAAGCCGGAACTGACGCTGCCGCACCCGCGCCTGTTCGAACGCGCCTTCGTGCTGGTGCCGCTCGCCGAGATCGTTCCCGACCGCGTCATCGCCGGGCGCCGCGTCGCCGATGCGCTGGCCAAGGTCTCCGCCGACGGTATTTTCCGTCTAGCGGACCTCGATTAAAGCCAAACCACCGCAAACAACCGTTTGGCTTGGCCGCCTGCCCGTGGCAATTTCCGGCCAAATCAAGGGGCTCCTCGCGGGGGCCGGTGAAGGACGATTTGGGCGGATGACGACCTCGACTGACGATTTGGCTCTGGCTTCGGATTTTCGACCTGCGACCTATGACGACTGGCGCAAGCTGGTCGACGGCGTGCTGAAAGGCGCCCCGTTCGAAAAGCTGGTCGGCAAGACCTATGACGGCCTGAAGATCGATCCGATCTACCGCCGCGCCACCAACTCAAGCCCGCTCGCCGGCCGAGCCGCGGCCGCGCCCTGGCAGATCCTGCAACGGGTCGATCATCCCGATGCCGCACAGGCCAATGCGCAAGCGCTGCAGGATCTCGAGAACGGCGCGACCGGCCTCGAATTCGAGTTCGCCGGCGGTCCCGGCGCGCGCGGCTTCGGCCTTGCCGATGCCAGCAAGAAGACGCTGGCGCGCGCCTGCGGCGGCGTCCATCTCGATGCCGGCATCATGATCGCGCTCAATCCGGTGATCGGCCGCGAGAACGCCGGCGAGACCTTCGCCGACATGGTCGAGGCCCGCAAGCTCGACCCGGCCAAGCTCGACCTGCATTTCAATTACCAGGCGCTCAGCACCATGGCCGTGCGCGGTGCTGCGGCCATCGCCTGGCCCAACTACGAAAGGTCGTTCGGCCAGGTCGTCAATGGCCTGATCAAGCGCGGCTTCAAGGGGCCGTTCGTGCTGGCCGACGGCCGGCCGGTCCACGATGCCGGCGGTTCCGAGGTGCAGGAACTCGCTTTCACGCTCGCACTGGGCCTCGCCTATCTGCGCATGCTGGAAGGCGCCGGCATCGATCTCGATGCGGCGCGCGCGGGCATCTCGTTCCGCCTCAGCGCCGATGCCGACCAGTTCCTGACCATGGCGAAATTCCGCGCGTTGCGGCTGCTCTGGGCACGGGTCGAGCAGGCCTGCGGCCTCACGCCGAAGCCGATCTTCGTCAACGCGCAGACCGCCTGGCGCATGCTGACCCAGCGCGATCCCAATGTGAACATGCTGCGCGCGACGATCGCAACCTTTGCGGCCGGGCTCGGTGGCGCCAATGCGATCACGGTGCTGCCGCACACGCTGGCGCTCGGCCTGCCTGATGACTTCGCCCGGCGCGTGGCGCGCAACACCCAACTCGTGCTGCTTGATGAGTCTAACCTCGCCAAGGTCTCCGATCCCGCGGCCGGCGCCGGCGGCATCGAGACGCTGACCTCGCAGCTCTGCGAGGCGGCGTGGACGCTGTTCCAGGAGATCGAGAAGGCCGGCGGCATCTTCACAACACTCGAGCAAGGCCTGCTGCAAAACAAGGTCGCCGCGACGCGTGCGCTGCGCGAGACCAATGTGGCGAAGCGCCGCGACGTGCTGACCGGCGCCAGCGAATTTCCGGATCTGCGCGAGGCCGCCCCCGCGGTGCTGGATGTGAAACCATCAGCGCCGGTGTCGGTGGCCGATGCCAAGGTCACCTTCGATGCCCTCGCACCGATGCGGCTCGCCGAGCCGTTCGAGGCGCTGCGCGACAAGTCGGATACCGCGCTCAGGGCGCATGGCGCACGGCCGAAGATCTTCCTGGCCAACCTCGGCACCGCGGCGGACTTCACCGCTCGCGCGACCTTTGCCAAGAGCTTCTTCGAAACCGGCGGGATCGAGGCCATCGACAGCGAGGGCTTTGCCGACGCGGCGGCGCTGGCCGCGGCCTTCAAGGCCTCGGGCGCCACGATGGCGTGCATTTGTTCCTCGGATAAGGTCTATGCCGTCAGCGCCGCTGAGGTCGCCAGGGCCCTTCAAGGCGCCGGAGCAAGGCATATCTATCTGGCAGGGCGGCCCGCCGACCAGGAAGCGGCGCTGCGGGCGGCCGGCATCGGCGAGTTCGTCTTCGCCGGCGGTGATGCGCTGGCGACATTGCGCGAGGCCTATCGGCGGATGGAGCAGACATGAGCGCAGAAGCACCATCGACACCCGTTCTGACCGGCGGCTGCCAATGCGGCGCCGTCCGATTTGCCGTCTCGGCGGCGCCGACCCGGATCAGCATCTGCCACTGCCGGATGTGCCAGAAGGCGTCCGGCGCGCCATTTGCTTCCTTCGCCGACATCGATCGCAACGACTTCAAATGGACCCGCGGCAAGCCCGCCGCGTTCAGGTCCTCCTCGATCGCCGAGCGCGACTTCTGCGCGGCCTGCGGAACGCCCCTGAGCTTCCGCCGTATCGACGGGCCGCGGATCGAGATCATGACGGGCTCCTTCGACCGGCCCGACCGGGTGATACCGACGCAGCAATTCGGGACCGAGTCCCGCCACGGCTGGGTGGTCGGCATTGCCAACCTGCCGAGCCAGACCACGATGCAGAACTACGGGCCGGACAAGATGGCGACGATCGTCAGCCATCAGCATCCGGATCATGACTAAGGAAGCCCAGGAATGACGCGCATTCCCAATTTCGCCGATGTCGCCTTCCAGCCCGTTGCCACCACGGCCCCGGCTGCGAGCGCCGAGCCGTGGCTGACGCCCGAGGGCATCCCGGTCAAATCCGTCTACGGCGAGGCCGATCTCGAAGGCATCGACTTCCTCGATACCTGGCCGGGCATCGCGCCCTATCTGCGCGGCCCATACCCGACCATGTATGTCAACCAGCCCTGGACCATCCGGCAATATGCCGGCTTCTCCACGGCGGAGGACTCCAACGCATTCTATCGCCGCAACCTCGCCGCGGGTCAGAAGGGCTTGTCGGTCGCGTTCGACCTCGCCACCCACCGTGGCTACGACTCGGATCATCCGCGCGTCTCCGGCGACGTCGGCATGGCCGGCGTTGCGATCGATTCCATCTACGACATGCGCACGCTGTTCGCCGGCATCCCGCTCGACCAGATGAGCGTGTCGATGACCATGAACGGCGCGGTGCTGCCGATCCTGGCGCTGTTCGTTGCGGCCGCCGAGGAACAGGGCGTGCCGCCGGAGAAACTGTCGGGCACCATTCAGAACGACATTCTGAAAGAGTTCATGGTGCGCAACACATATATCTATCCGCCGGCGCCGTCGATGCGGATCATCTCCGACATCTTCGCCTACACCTCGCAGCGGATGCCGAAATACAACTCCATTTCCATTTCCGGCTACCACATGCAGGAAGCCGGCGCGACGCAGGACCTCGAGCTCGCCTATACGCTCGCCGACGGCGTCGAATATCTGCGCGCCGGACTTGCCGCGGGCCTCGACGTCGATCGTTTTGCGCCGCGGCTGTCGTTCTTCTGGGCGATCGGCATGAACTTCTTCATGGAAGTCGCCAAGATGCGCGCTGCGCGGCTGCTGTGGGCCAAGCTGCTCAAGCAGTTCAATCCGAAGGATCCGCGCTCGCTGTCGCTGCGCACGCATTGCCAGACCTCGGGCTGGTCGCTGACCGCGCAGGACGTGTTCAACAACGTGATGCGCACCACGATCGAGGCGATGGCGGCAACGCAAGGCCACACCCAGTCGCTGCACACCAACGCGCTCGACGAGGCCCTGGCGCTGCCGACCGACTTCTCCGCGCGTATCGCCCGCAACACCCAGCTGTTCCTGCAGCAGGAGAGCGGCACCAACCGCATCATCGATCCGTGGGGCGGCTCCTATTATGTCGAGCGGCTGACCCGCGATCTCGCGGCAAAAGCCTGGGGGCACATCCAGGAGGTCGAGGCGCTCGGCGGCATGGCCAAGGCGATCGAGGCCGGCGTGCCGAAACTCAGAATCGAGGAAGCCTCCGCCAAGACCCAGGCGCGGATCGATGCCGGCCGCCAGGCGGTGATCGGCGTCAACAAGTTCAAGCCGGACAACGAGAAGGCGATCGACGTGTTGAAGGTGGAGAACTCCACCGTGCGGCGGCTGCAGATCGACAAGCTGGCGCGGCTCAAGAAGGAGCGCAACCAGAAGGACGTCGATGCGGCGCTCGCCGCGCTCACGCGCTCGGCGGGCGAAGGCAACGGCAATCTGCTGGCGCTTGCCATCGACGCCGCGCGCGCCAAGGCCACCGTCGGCGAGATTTCAGACGCGATGGAAAAGGTGTTCGGCCGCCACCGCGCCGAGATCAAGTCCATCACCGGCGTCTACAAGCGAGAGGCAGCGGCGATGTCCAACAAGGTCGAAAAGGTGCAGGCGCTGATCGATGCGTTCGAGGAGGCCGAAGGCCGCCGCCCGCGCATCCTGGTGGCAAAAATCGGCCAGGACGGCCATGACCGCGGCCAGAAGGTGATCGCATCCGCCTTCGCCGATGTCGGCTTCGACGTCGATATCGGGCCGCTGTTCGCAACCGCCGATGAAGCCGCCCGCCAGGCGGTCGAGAACGACGTCCACATTCTCGGCGTCTCCTCGCTCGCCGCAGCCCATCTCACCGCGGTGCCGGAACTGAAGGCCGCGTTGAAGAAGCACGGCCGCGAGGACATCATGATCATCATCGGCGGCGTGGTGCCGCCGCAGGACTACGACGCGCTCTATGCCGCCGGCGCCGAGGCGATCTTCCCGCCCGGCACCGTGATCTCTGATGCCGCCGAGGAGCTGATCCACAAGCTCAACGCCCGGCTCGGCCATAGCGAGGCGGCAGCGGAGTGAGTAGCGAGGACGAGGAAGCCCAGCCTTGGCATTCCAACGAGCCAATGGCACGCTACGAAGTGCTTTTTCCTCTCCTGCCTGACTACATTCCAAAGTACACGATCGGCGGCGGGCGGCTCCCTCGCATAGGACTCTCTGACAAGCATGATCTTGGATTGCGAAAGAGAATTCTAGCCGCACTTGTCGCGGAGAAGCTACAGATCAGCCTTGGCTAGCAGAAAAGCGCTATGCTGAGGAGCCGAATGCCTCTCGTTGGCTCGGCCTTACCGACAGAATCGACTCGATTTATAATGAAGGTATCGCGTACTTCGACCAGTATCTTTCGCTCTCAAAGGATGAGATTGCCAATAGCTCCTCGGAAGGTCGCGGTCTATCTTGGCAGTTTTTCTATCGAAATGTCGGTTCATTCGATGCAGCGAAGCGCCTCGCTGAATTCGGCTACCTTTGCGAAGTGGCGACTATCTTGCGATCTGCATTGGAACAGTTTGCTTTTTGTTCAAAGCTAGATTCTCTTGAAGAGCTGCCGGATTTGAGATCGCTACAACCGGTTCAATGCTTGAACCACTTCAAGCGGTTTGTACCAAGTGCTGGCCGACTTTACGGATTGATGTCAAAATATACCCACTTTGAATACGACCATCACACGCATTTTTTTGCGTACTCGCCCAAGGGCAATCAGACGCTAAGGCAAGCATCGGTACTGCGAGGCTATGCCACTTTTCTTTTGCTGCTAGTGATGGTTTGCGCGTGCAGATATACGATCGCTGTTACGCCTCGTGATGCGCGCACCTCATTGACTAATGCTCAGTCATTTGTTGACGCTGTCGATGCATTTTTCAATGACGTCTGCGGAATATTTTCGCAAGATGCCGTGCTGGCTAAAATGAAGGAATCGCTCCAAGCCATTATGCGAGAAGAGGCATCCTTTGATTTTCCAGGCACTGAAGCGTAGAATGCGGGCTACTCAATCTTGCTCCGTAAGAGCGATTGGGCACGTAGTAGCTGCTATCTTGGCGTGTGGACTTACGGCCGCCATCGCCGCCGATCCCAAGCCCGACGCCACGATCAAGAACGCGAGCATCGAGGCGAGCGTCTATCTCGACGACAAGATCAAGGCGGACGCGGCGTTGGCGGCCAACTGCCTCGCCGAAGGCAGGAAGTGGATCGACAAGAACGCCGCGGAGGCTGCGGCCGACCGCAAGCAGGAACCTGAGCTGTTCAAGGATCGCGGCGGCTATTCATTCGAGCGCAAATATTCGGTGCGCTCGATCGTCGACGACCGCTATGTCAGCGTGCTGCGCGACGACTACATGAACACGCTCGGCGCGCATCCGAACACCGACGTCAACACCATCTTGTGGGATACGACGGCAAAGAAGCGCATCAGCATCCGTCCGTTCTTCACTGAACCCGCCGACAACGGCCCAACCCTGACGGCGATGCGCAAGGCCGTCGTCTCGGCACTCAACGCCGAGAAGAAGCGGCGCGGTGCCGGCGAGACCGCAACCGCCGAATGGTACAAGGAGCTGAAGCCGACCTTGCTCAAGATCGGCGCCGTGACGCTCGCGCCCTCGACCGTATCAGGCAAGAGCTCCGGCCTCACCTTCCACTACTCGCCCTACGCCGTCGGCCCCTATGCCGAAGGCCAGTATGTCGTGTTCGTGCCGTGGGAGACCCTGAAGCCGTATCTGACGGCAGAAGGCGCGAAAATCTTCGCCGGGGCGCGGCCGAAGACCGACGCGAACGATCAGCAATAGTTCGTAGCCCGCATGAGCAAAGCGATGTGTGGGAACGATTTCGCCCGACATCGCGGAGCCTGTCGTTGGGCGCGACAACTATCATCGTCGCCGTCCCGGCGAAGCTCGGGACCCACAACCACCGAAGGTGATGGTTGTGCGCCGCTGCGGCCACAGCGGGGCGAGAGGGTCTCCTGCACGATTTCGGAATAATGGAATTATGCCACTGATTTGCCCGACGTGTCAAGCCGCGCGTCGAATGCCGGCAGCCGGTGGCTACTGTGCATGGGGTTGTTTTCGATATTTTGGCAGCGCGCACCCTGCGACGGCAGCTATCGCATCCGGCTATCGGCCTCCAGGCGTCATCAACAGGCCGCACCGGTGCCGACCCGCGTTCCCCTCGCCTGCAACCGGTAGCCGTTGTAAACCAAGACCATGAACGCCTCGAAGCCCGCCTCTCCCGACATCCACGCCCTCGCCAAGGAGCTTCGCGCCGGCCACCGCGCCGCGCTGGCGCGGGCGATCACGCTGGTCGAGAGCCGGCGCGGCGACCACCAGGCGGCGGCGCGCGAGCTGGTGCAGGCGCTGCTGCCCGACACCGGCAAGGCAGTGCGGGTCGGCATCACCGGCTCGCCCGGCGTCGGCAAGTCGACCACGATCGATGCACTCGGCATGTTCCTGATCGAGCGCGGCCACAAGGTCGCGGTGCTGGCGGTCGATCCGTCCTCGGCGCGCACCGGCGGCTCGATCCTCGGCGACAAGACACGGATGGCGCGGCTCGCCGTCTCCGATCAGGCCTTCATTCGTCCCTCGCCCTCCTCGGGCACGCTCGGCGGCGTCGCGGCGAAGACCCGCGAGGCGATGTTGCTGTGCGAGGCCGCCGGCTTCGACGTCGTGCTGGTCGAGACCGTCGGCATCGGCCAGTCCGAGACCGCGGTCTGCGACATGACCGACTTCTTCCTGGCGCTGATGCTGCCGGGCGCCGGCGACGAACTGCAAGGCATCAAGAAGGGCCTTGTCGAGCTCGCCGACATGATCGCGATCAACAAGGCCGACGGCGACAACCTCAAGCGCGCCAACCTCGCCGCCGCCGACTATCGCAGCGCGCTGCACATCCTCGCGCCGCGCTCCGAGCATTGGCATCCGCCGGTGGAGACCTATTCGGCGCTGACCGGCGCCGGGCTCGACCGGCTCTGGCAAAGGATCCTCGACCACCGCACCGCGATGAATGCCTCGGGCGAGTTCGCCGGCCGCCGCCGGGAACAGCAGGTGAAGTGGATGTGGTCGATGCTGGAGAGCCGGATGATGGCGCGGCTGCGCTCGGATGCCGCGATCCGCGCCAGGGTGAAGAAGATGGAGGCCGAGGTCGCGGCCGGCCGCATCTCGCCCGCGGTCGCCGCCGAACAGATCGCGGAGATGCTGCATTGAGCGGCAGGCTGCGCTTCCTTGTCACCGGCTTCGGGCCGTTTCCGGGTGCGCCGTTCAACCCGACCATGCCATTGGTGAAGCGGCTGGCCGCTCTGCGCCGGCCGGCGCTCGACGACGTCGGGCTTTCGAGTCACATCTTCGACGTCACCTACGCCGCCGTCGATCGTGAATTGCCGGAGCTGATCGCAAAACACCGCCCACAGGCGCTCTTGATGTTCGGCCTCGCCGGCCGCACCGGCTATCTGCGGATCGAAAGCCGCGCCCGCAACGCGGTGACGACGCGCTTCCCCGATGCCGGCCGCCAGCATGCGCGAAAGGGATCGATCGAGGGCGGCGCCGATGCGCGCATGTTCGGGTCGCATACAGAAAAGCTGCTGCGCGCCGCGCTGGCGACCGGGATCGACGCGCGAGCCTCGCGCGACGCCGGCAGCTATCTCTGCAACTACCTGAGCTGGCGGGCGATCGAGGCCGTGAACCGCGACAATGATCTCCGCCTCGCGCAATTCGTCCACGTTCCGCCGCTCGCCCATGACGGAACGGCCGCGCCCGGCAAATCACACATCACGCTGGAAGCGCTCGTCGATGCCGGCGAAGCGATGCTGATGGAGCTGGTGAAACTGACCCGGCAGGCCGCGCGCGCGTGAGCCTGCGGATTGGGCGGTGCAAGTACACGCCCCTAGTTGGCATCCTCCAACTCACGCGTACGCAAGCTCAACCGTAGACCCCAGCAAATGCTAAAATTGGATCGAATGACGAGGTCTGCAACGGCCATTCAGTGTCGTCCCGGCGAAGGCCGGGACCCATAACCACGAACGATCATTGTTGAGCGTCGCCGGAATGACGAGTCCCTTTCACAACACAAGCCGCGGCGTATGGGTCCCGGCCCCCGTGCGCAATTGCGCACTAGGCCGGGACGACGCCCGGGAAGGAGCCGTGAGCTCTCATTCTCTCCGGTGTCGTGCCCGCGCATGCGGTCATCCAGTACGCCGCGGCCTCTCGGTTCAAGCACCGGCGTCTCTGGAATTCTGGATCACCCGCGGGTGATGACATCGAGGAACGACTGTTTGACAACGTGAATCGGTTGCACCCGCGATTAACCCTACCGCCAACAATCGCCCGGCTGCGTCGGCGTGTTCACCATACCGCGCCGCGTTTCGCGCTACCACTCGACCCGCGAACGTCACCGCTCGCGAATATTGCGAGGGCCTTGCCCATGGACGTCAACCGCCGCCATCTTATCGGAGCAACCGCCGCCGGCGCAGCCGGCGCGCTTGCGATGTCGCCGGACGCCGCGCGTGCCGCCGCGCCATCGACCGGCTCGCTCGGCCGCGACGTCATGCAATATGGCGTGCGCCCCGGCAGCCCCGACGACCAGACCCGCAATCTGCAGCGCGCGATCGACGACGCCGCGCGGGCGCAGGTGCCGCTGGCGTTCCCGCCCGGCGTCTACCGCACCGGCCTGTTGCGGCTTGCGCCCGGCAGCCAGCTGATCGGCGTGCGCGGTGCCAGCCGGCTGGTGTTCAACGGCGGCGCCTCGCTGCTGGAAGGCGAAGGCGCCGGCGGCGTCGTCCTGATGGGCCTCACCTTCGACGGCGGCGATGTCCCGCTGCCGAACCGGCGCGGCCTCGTGCATTGCCTGTCCGGCCGCGACATCCGCATCACCGATTGCCGGTTCACCGGCAGTGGCGGCAACGGCATCTGGTTCGAGCAGATGTCGGGCGACGTCAGCAACAACGTCTTCACCGAGATCGCGACCACGGCGCTGGTGTCGTTCGACGCGATCGGCCTGATGGTGTCGCGCAACACCATCAAGGGCACCAACGACAACGGCATCGAGATCCTGCGCACGGCGATCGGCGATGACGGCTCGATCGTCGCCGACAACCGCATCGAGGACATCAAGGCCGGCCCCGGCGGCTCCGGGCAGTACGGCAACGCCATCAACGCCTTCCGCGCCGGCAACGTGATCGTGCGCGGCAACCGCATCAAGAACTGCGACTTCTCGGCGGTGCGCGGCAATTCGGCCTCCAACATCCACATCACCGACAACAGCGTCAGCAATGTCCGCGAGGTCGCGCTCTACTCGGAGTTCTCGTTCGAGGCCGCGGTGATCGCCAACAACACGGTCGACGGCGCCGCGATCGGCGTCTCCGTGTGCAATTTCAACGAGGGCGGCCGCATCGCGGTGGTCCAGGGCAACATCATCCGCAACCTGCTGCCGAAGCGCCCTGCAGGCACCGATCCGAACGACGGCGCCGGCATCGGCATCTATGTCGAGGCCGACAGCACCGTCACCGGCAATGTGATCGAGAACGCGCCGACCTTCGGCATCGTCGCCGGCTGGGGCAAGTACCTGCGCGACGTCGCGATATCAGGCAACGTGGTCCGCAATGCCTTCGTCGGCATCGGCGTCTCGGTGGTGCCGGGCGCCGGCACCGCGCTGATCAACAACAACATGATCTCGGAAACTCCGGGCGGCGCCGTAGTCGGGCTTGACCACGCCCGCCCGATCACGCCGGATCTGTCGGCCGGCGGCGCCCAGCAATATGCGCAGCTTGTGGTCGGCGCGAACGCGGTGCGGCGCTAGCGCATGATCCGGAAAGGTGCGAAGCGTTTTTCCCTCGCGACAAACGCGGAACGCGTTTGCACGGAGATCATGCTCAAAAAATAAGCGAGAGCGGTCGCCTACAGCGCGTTGCGCAGCAGCGGATAGCGCCGCTGGATGGTGTCGAGATCGAGCACCGGAGGCCGCACCGCCGGAGGGGGCATCTCCAGCGGCGGCGCGTCGGCCACGATGAGGGGCTGCTCCAGCACTTCCGTTGCCGTCTCCAGCGCGGCCGCGACCGCGGTCATGGCGGCCTCCGCCAATGTCGCGGCCTCCGACCGCCGCTCCGGCACTGGCGAGATATCGCGCGGCGGCAGTTTCGACCTGCCGCGGCCGAGCCAGGACAGATCGATCGGCGAATTGTCGAGCGAGGCTTCGCGTGACAGCAATTCGCGCCAGATGTCGACCGCAGCGCGGGCTTCCCTGATGTTCTCGAGAAAGGCCTGCTCGCTGTGATAGCGCCGCCAGCGCCCGGTATCGAACAGTTCAGTAAGGTGCTCCAGCCTTTGCTCGGCGAGGTTGCACCAGCGTGCAACGATCTCCTGGCCTCTGGCCACGTCGGTCCGATGTGTCATTCAAGTTGCCCGCAGGAAAAGAAACGGACGCAGACGCAACCGAACCGAATCAACTGGACGTGACGCCGATATTCTGTGGAAAAGGTAAATAAAGTCTAACTAAATTCTTAATCGCAAACCGGCGATCGAAGAAGTCCGCTCGACTACGGAGTTTCTCGCTCGAACTCCCGTCAAGTCATCGACTGCCATGATGGCGAAGCGCATCGCTGCCGGGCAACGCACAGCGGAATGATCTACAGCAAACCGTCGCAGCCGTCGCGCGTATGGCCATCCCGCCGCGATCGGTCGGCGGCATCGCGCCGCGCACGGTCAAGCCCGTCATGCAAGGGTGCCCCCAAAATGAAAGACCCGTCCGGGGGGACAACCGGACGGGTCAAAGCCATACGGGCGCTTGGGGTGGATGGGCGCTCGCGCCTGATATAGCCGGGGAGGGATAAACCGCTCCCACACACATAAGTCGTGAGAGGAAGGCGGACGTTCAAATCGCCGGCGATTTTTTTAACCTTCTCGCGCCGCGGTTCCATCGCACCGTTGCCGGCGTTCGGCGTCGAAAATCACTGCGCAGCACGGCGATTTGCTGCGGAATCCTCCGATGCGATCGACGGCGCAGGTTCATTCGATGTGCGGCTCACGGAAGTGTTATTGCCGTCGGCCTGCTCTGCAGGCTGCGACGGTCTGTCCGCGGCAGAGGCGACCGGAGCGCTGGTCGCCGCCATCACCGCGGCGAGCGCATCCGCCTCGCCGGCGCCGAACAGATCGTCACGTCCAGGCGTCCCGAGATCGCGCGCCGTGCTGGTCAGGATTCGTCGCACCTCGGCGGGCTTCAATACCGGATTCCGTTCCAGCACCAAGGCCGCGATGCCGCTGACGAACGCGGCCGAAAACGAGGTGCCCGACATCAGCTGGTACTTGCTATCAGGCACCGGCACGAGGAGGTCGGCGCCCGGGGCCGCCAACGCGATATGGCTGCCGCGGTTCGAGGCCGCCATCAGCCGGTCGCCGGCATCGGTGCCACTCACCGCGATCACACCGGGATTGGCGGCCGGGTACAGCGGCGGCGATGTCGCGCCGGCATTGCCGGCCGCGGCGACCAACACGACGTCCCTCGCCGCGGCGGCGGCCACGGCGCGCCCGACAAGTGCATCCTGCGGTCCGGCAAAACTCATGTTCACGATCTGCGCGCCATGCGCCACGGCGTAGTCGAGACTCCTGAGGATCACATAGGAGGTGCTCCCGGCGCCGCCCGCGACCGCACCGAAGGTGCGGATCGCCAGGATCCGCACTTCCGGCGCGCTCCCCGTCAGCCTGACGCGCGCCGCAATCGCGCCGGCAATGGCGGTGCCGTGGGCTTGCGGGCCATCCTTGCTGCCGAGCGCATCGAACGTATCCGCGACCGTGTTCGCCAGCTCCGGATGAGAGGCATCGATACCGGAGTCGATCACGGCAATGGTGACATTCATTCCGCGCGCCAGCTTGTGGGCCGCGGGCAGATGGAGCTGTGTCTGGGCATATTGCGCCGGATCGCTGCCGCCCGATGCCTTCTGGTCCTGCAGCGCGTAACGGTAATTCGGCTGCACGGAGCGGACGCCGGCATCGCCTGCGAGCTCGCGGCTCGCCGTTTCGGCCGAACGATTGCCCAAGATGCGGAACAGGCCGATCGTCGCACCCAGCAGCGCGACATTCTGCGAGGCGATCCGCCTCAACCCATGGCGGCGCGCGAGCGCATCGGCCTCCGCCTCCGTCAAGGCGCCGTCGATCTCGGCCACGAGCTCATTCGGCACGGTTCGCCCGCTCGACGCATCCTGCGTGCGCAAACTGCCGCCACTGCCGGCGGCCTTGCCCTTCCGCGCTGCGCTCTTGCCGGCGGCCGTGCGGTCGGAGCATTGGCCGCGATCGCCGTCATCGCAATTGGCGGAGAAACGCGGCGCGGGGCGCACAGGGGGCGGCGACACGCGCGATCGTGGCCCATCGTCGGTCCACGACGTGGCCGGGCCGCGGTCCACCGACGACGGCATGCGGCCAAACGTGCCGCCGAACCCGCCGACGGGATTGCCACCAACACGGCCCATAGCGGGATTGGCCCGCTGCCCAAGCGAGACCTGTGGCGCGCTACCGGTCGGAGATCGCATGAAATTCTGGGCGGAGGCGGAGCCGGCAACACAAATCAGCAACAATGCTGCGGCCGCGGCGATCGCGTGGTTCATCGATCTGGTCCGGCCGTTGGCGGCCATGGTGACCTCAACTCGGCGCAGAACCGTCAGCCGCTGATTACGGCGTTTCGACCGCGAGGCTGACGATCTTCTCCTTCTGCAAGCGCGCAATCAGCGCAGCGGCGCTGCCCTTGTCCATTGCGCGGAACTGCAACCGGAACATCCCGCCCTTCCCGTCGAGGATCGAGGCCCGGTAATTGTCGAGCAGCGACGTGATGTCGGCGATCCTGGCATCGGGCGTGAAGCGCACCAACAGCCGGGTCGGCGTCGCCGCCGCGCTGGCACCGAGGTCGCGGGTGATCGGCGCGGGTGCAACGGCGCTCGGCGCGCTGCGTTGTTCGACCGCATCAAGCGAGGCGGTCTCGAACAAAGCCGGCTGGCTGCGCATCAGCACCGTGCCGATCACGCCTGCCTGCAACAACACCACGACCGCGCCGAGGCCGGACGACCAGGCCAGCGTCCGCGGCGATAATTTCGAAAAGAACTCCGAGACGGAGGCCGACATGCGTGCCCCCATCGACGGCTTGTGCTCCGGCTCGGCATCGATCGCGGCGAACAGCTTATGCATGGCGCGCGCCGAGGGCGCACCAAGGCTCTCGTTGAGGCCGATGGTTTCGGCATATTCCTCGCGGATGACGGCATATTGCCGGGCGAGTTCCGGATCGCTCGCGAGCGCGTCCTCGACGCGGCGCGTGTCACGCGCGTTCAGCGTGCCGGCCGCGTGCCAGGGCAGCAGCATCTCGATATCGTCAGGCTCTTGCACCTTTTTTCTCGCAGCCATCATGGCCAACCTCGCTCGACACCGGCTGCCTTCAGCAACTCGGCAAGTTTCTTGCGCGCATAGAACAGGCGCGTCTTCACGGTATTCTCCGGAATCCCCACGATCTCAGCGACATCTTCCACGGATTTCTCGTGATAGTAGACAAGATCGACAATTTCCCGATGTTCCGCCGATAGTCCCGTCAGGCACCTACGCAGCGTGTCACCGGTGTCCTTCTTCTGCACTACCGTTTCCGGATCGTCGGACGTGTCCTCGATCGCGTTCGCGGCCTCATCGTCCAATTCGGCGTCCTTCCTTCGCCGCAGCGAAGACAACGCCTTGAACCGGGTAATCGCCAGAAGCCAGGTCGAAACGGCGGATCGTCCCTCAAACTTGCCCGCCTGACGCCACACGTCCAGGAAGACCTCGCTGATGAGATCTTCCGCCACCTGTTCGTCCCGCACGAGCCGAAGCCCGAAGCGGTACACCCTGACATGGTGCCGCCCGTACAGCACCTGCATGGCAAGCCGGTCGCCTTGAGCGATCCGAGCGATCAGAACGTCGTCTGAAGCCGCCTGTGTCGCGCTCAATGGCCGTCTCGCAAAGTTGGTCTGAAGGGGGCGGTGCGTGGTTCGACGCGAGAGCCAAGATTCTTCACATTACGGCAATGTCCGCACTGCATGTGTGATCTATGCCACAGTCGGCGATTCAAATGAGGAAAAATCGGCCGAGACTCGATAAACGGTATCATAGTAGTGATAACTCTCGCGGACAGGCACCACCCGGCGCGACCATACCAAGGCTTTATCGGCAAGCCAGCACCGTCACGAAGTCCGCCACGGCGCAGGCTCCCGGCACACCGCTCCCGACCCGCTTGGGCAAACGGATTCCCCTTACGAAACAAGGGCGATGACCGGGGTACACCGGGGTAGATTCGGTTCCAAAAGATACCAAACCTAAAGGCTTTCCCACGTAGATTTTCGCCGAATTTCACCAATGGCGGGACCATGGGCAGCGCTGCGTCGTCACTTCCCGGCCCGATCGCGGGCGCATCGGAAAGCGGCCGTCCCAGGCTCACGGCCGAGCGCCTGGCGCGCCGGGCCAGGCAGCGCCGCCAGATCCAGTCGATGATCGCAGCCTGCTTCGTGCTCGATGCCGTCGTGCTGCTGATCTACGCGCATGCCGGCACCACGTCCGTCTGGGTGGCGGCGGGCTACGCGCTGACCGGCCTCTGTTTGGTCGTTGTCTATGTGGTGCTCTCCGAGCGCGGCTTTCACGAGCGCTTCCGCGACCATTATCTGGTCGCGCCGCAATCGGCGATCAACATGGTGAACCTGCTGGTGTTCACCTACATCGCGCCGGAAGTCGGCGTGCTGTTCCTCTGCAACCTGTTCGTGGTGTTCGGCTTCGGCGCGCTGCGCACCTCGGCGCGGCAGACCGCGATCGTCTGGACCGTCATGGTGCTGGGCCTCGCCGCACTGTTCCTCGGCACCGACAAGGCGATCGGGATGCCGACCGCGACCCGGATCGATCGCCTCGCCACCATGCTGGTGTTCGCGCTGACGATCGGGCGCTGCATGTGCCTCGGCATCTTCTCCAGCTCGATGCAGCAATCGCTGTATCAGAGCGGATTGAAGCTGAAGGAGGCCTACCGGCGCATCGAGGAGCTCGCGGAGCTCGATGAACTGACCGGCGCCTCCAATCGCCGCAGCATCATGCGCACGCTCGAGGAGGAGATCGCCCGCTGCGCCCGCAACGGCAGCTCCTGCGCGGTTGCGCTGATCGACCTCGACCATTTCAAGCGCATCAACGACGTCTACGGCCATCCGATCGGCGACGAGGCGCTGCGCACCTTCGCCATCGGCATGTTCGCCAACCTTCGCAGCGTCGATCGCTTCGGCCGTTACGGCGGCGAGGAATTTTTGCTGGTGCTGCCCGACCTGTCGCAGGATCAGGCGATCCGCGCGCTCGAGCGGCTGCGCGCGATCATCGCCGATCTCGACTGGAGCGCTTTCTCGCCCGGCATGCGGGTGACGATCTCCGCAGGCGTCACAACCCTCAAGCCGCGCGAAAACTCCGATACGTTGCTCGCGCGCGCCGATGGCGCGCTTTACGCAGCCAAGGCCAGGGGACGCAACCGCATCGCCAGCGCCTGAGACCCTTCATTCCCTCTTCGGCGCCGGAGAAGCCGTCGCCACTGCTCCAGGACAGAGTCATGAGTTTGAAGCCCGAGACCGCCCCCGAAAGTCTGCTCGACGAGCTTCAGACGACGCTCGCGCACGGCACCGTCGCACGCCGCGTCGAGACGCTGCGCCGCGTGACCGACCTCTTCATCAACGGCTCGGTGAACTATTCCAACGAGCAGATCGTGCTGTTCGACGACGTTTTCCAATGCCTGCTCGAGCACATCGAAAACTCGGCCAAGGCGCTGCTCGCCAACCGCCTCGCCCCGATCGACACCGCGCCGCCGCAGACCATCCGCACCCTTGCCTTCGACGACCTGATCGAGGTCGCGGGCCCCGTGCTGACGCTGTCGCCGCGGCTCGACGACGACACCCTGATCGAAACGGCGCGCAGCAAGAGCCAGGCGCATCTGCTCGCGATCTCGAACCGCAAGACGCTGAGCGGCGCCGTCACCGACGTGCTGGTGCTGCGCGGCAATGACGAGGTGATCCAGAGCGCGGTCAACAATCCCGGCGCGGAGTTCACCGAGCGCGGCTTCACCCGCCTGGTCAGCCGCGCCGAGGGCGACGACAATCTGTCGACCTGCGTGGGCCTGCGCCCGAACATCCCGCGGCATCTCTATCTCAAGCTGGTCGCCAAGGCCTCGGACGCGGTCAGGCAGCGGCTCGAGGCTGCCAATCCGCAGCAGGCCAAGGAGATTCCGATCGCGGTGAAGGAAGCGACGCGACGCGCGCGCTCGGCACCGGCCGCCGTGACGCCGGACACCGCGATCGCGCACGCCCTGGTCAAGTCGCTCTACCAGGACGGCCGGCTCGACGAGTTCCAGCTCGCAGCCTTCGCCGAGGCCGGCAAGTTCGACGAGACCAATGCCTCGCTGGCCGCGCTCGCCAACGTCTCGGTCAGCGTCGCCGAGAACATGATGATCGAAACCCGCGCCGAGGGCGTCATGATCCTCGCCAAGGTTTCGGGCCTGTCATGGTCGACGGTGCGGGCGATCATCAACCTGCGCGACGACATCTCGGGCGGCGAGCCGACCGATCTGCAGGCCTGCAAGGACACCTATGAACGACTGCGGCCGTCGACCGCGCAGCAGGTGCTGCGCTTCCATCGCATGCAGCAGTCCGCGCCCGCGGCCTAGTATCTCTGCCGTAGCCCAGGTGAAGCGCAGCGCAATCCAGGCTACGACGTTCTCTTCCCCTTCCCCCTGAAAGGGGGAAGGTCGGGATGGGGGTCAGCCGCAGGCGACGCTGCTCTTGGCGAGAGCTGATCCCCACCCGCTTTGCTCTGACGAGCAAAGCGACCTCCCCTTTTCAAGGGGAGGTTAGGGCTCAGCCGGATTTCGCTCCATCCGGACTATGATTGCTCAATATCGCAACGCCCTCGTTCCCATCAGCGCGCCGACGCTCGCGACGATCGCGGTCGCCAGCGTGTACCAGGTGGCGACGAACAGCGGCGAGTCATCGGTGCAGTGCGACGCATAGACGGTCGCCGCGAGCCCTGCCGAGAGCAAGCCGGCTATCGCACCGGCGACCGCCGGCCGCGCCGGCGCGCCCTGCCGCAGCCCGTACAGCGCGCCGACCAGCAGCGGCAGCGACATCGCGGGGATCGCGGTCATGCAGGCCATCGAATTCTTGCCGATCAGCCGTGTCATCATCGGCGTACGCTGCGGCATCATCATCTCACCACTGATCGCGGCGACGAGGATGCCGGCGGGAATCAGCAGCCACCAGCCGAAGCCGCGCAGCGAAGCCTCCGGCCGCGTCAGATGCAGACTGACCGCGATCGCCGAAGCGGCGAGCGCCAACGTCACCGCGAACTTCAGGTCGAAGAACGGATTGTGCATGGCGGTCATCACGTCGGGCCGCACGCCGAGTTCGGCGAAGAAAATCAGGAGCGAGACCGGCGCCGCCGCCAGCAGTGCCAGCATCAGCGCAAGACCGATCGGACGCGCGCGATAGGCATTGTCGGCGGCCAGGGTTCGAATGAGTTGATCGGTGTCCATGCTCATCGATCCCGTAATTTCGCAGTGAGGCTCGCAAGCCCGCGATGCAGCGCGACCCGCACCGCGCCCTCGCTCATCGAGAATTTCGCCGCGGTGTCCTTGATCGAGGCGCTGTCGACCGCGATCGATTGCAGCACCTCCCGCTGCCGCGCGGGCAACGCCTGCAGCTGGGCGCTCACCTCGCCCGGCGAGGCCGTCGGTTCCGGTGTTTCCCCAGGCAGGGTCTCGGCGAAATCATCGATGTTGACGAAGATCCGCTTGCCGCGGCGGCGCAGCGCGTCGATCAGCTTGTTGCGCGCGATCGCGAACAGCCACGGCGCGAACGCCGCGCTCGTATCCCAGGTCTGTCGCTTCAAATGCACCGCCAACAAGATGTCCTGCACGATGTCCTCGGATTGATCGACCGGCTGTCCCGCGCGCGCCAGGCCGCGGCGCGCCGCGGCACGGAGTACCGGCGTGATGGCCTTGAGCAGGCGATGGTACGCCGCGTCATCGCCTGAAATGGCCGACCGCATCAGGTCGGTCCATTCATCCTCACGTTCGCGCACGCAGGCTCCTGAATTGCAATTCGGCCGATCTTTCAGTTCGTTACGCGGCACGCCAGACGATCACGAATTCGTGACCTCCATCCTCCGGCAAGAACGCGCCGAGGATCGGCCTCAAAAAATCGCACCGGCGGGTTTCCAGCCGTCACGGCTCATAACACCGATCGGTCCGGCAAGCATCGGTGCTGCTGCTCGCCCGATCGACCACTAGGACGAAATTGCCCAGCTTTTGCCCCCGGATGCCCGAAGATTCCCTTTTTCTGCCCCGGTGTGGACACGCAGCGGGGTCTCTTTTCGCCCTTGGGCGGGCGACATGGGGAGATCATCAAAATGAAGATCAAAGCCGGCGGGCGCTTGGCATTGATGGTTGCGACGGGACTGACAGGGCTTTTCGTGGGTCTCGCCGGTCCGCTGCCGGCACATGCGGCCGGTTCGGACTCATCAGCATCGAAATCCGACAGCGCAACGACCGACAAGTCCGCGCAACAGAGCCCCCGGCATAGCCGGCGCCATGCGCGCCGCCAGTCCTCCAAAACGGCCGATAAATCCGAGAGCAAGAAGGCCACCGGTAGCGACGCCGGCAGCGTCACCTCGGCAGGCATTCCCGCCACGGTCGCTAACGCCAATGCGGAGCTGACCTCCGGCGACGACAATGCGGCGGCGACGCCGGTGAAAGCCAATGCGTTGATTGCCGCGGCCGACAAGCCCGCGGACCAGTCCGACGGTAATGTGGTCGCATCCGACCAGCTCAACGACGTCGACCGCGCCCTGCAGCAGGAGCAACCGGCGGAACAGCCGCAGCCGGCCCAGCCGCAGACCGTCCAGCAGGAGGCACCGCCTGCGCCGCCGCCGACGGTCGCCGTGGCAGCATCCAAGCCGGCCCCGGTTCTGGCGAGCAGCGACAGCGCGAGCTGGGACCAGACCTCGCTGATCGGGAAGATCTTCATCGGCTTCGGCGCCCTGCTCACGGTGGCCTCCGCCGCGCGCATGTTCATGGCCTAGCGGAGGCACCTGCGGTGCGGCGCGGGGGCGCCGCACCGCAGCCCAAAGCCTCGTTTCAGCCACTTGAAGCGCATCCCGTCAGCGGGCACATTGCCCGGCAAATCAGGCACGGGGTTTGCGTCCATGGCTACGTTCGAATTCATCATTGTCGAAAGCAAGGGACCGGTGGGCGTCATCACGCTGAACCGGCCGAAAATGCTGAATGCGCTCTCGTTCGGCGTGTTCCGCGAGATCGCCGCGGCGGTCGACGATCTCGAGGCCGACGACAAGATCGGCTGCATCCTGATCACCGGCAGCGAGAAGGCCTTCGCGGCCGGCGCCGACATCAAGGAGATGCAGCCGAAAGGCTTCATCGACATGTTCAACAGCGACTTCACCGCCATCGGCGGCGACCGCGTCGCCCGTTGCCGCAAGCCGACCATTGCCGCGGTCGCGGGCTATGCGCTCGGCGGCGGCTGCGAGCTCGCGATGATGTGCGACATCATCATCGCCGCCGACACCGCCAAGTTCGGCCAGCCGGAAATCACCCTCGGCACCATTCCCGGCATCGGCGGCACGCAGCGCCTGACCCGCGCGATCGGCAAGTCGAAGGCGATGGATCTCTGCCTGACCGGGCGGATGATGGATGCGGCGGAAGCCGAGCGCTCGGGCCTCGTGTCGCGGATCGTGCCCGCCGACAAGCTGCTCGAGGAGGCGCTCGCGGCGGCCGAGAAGATCGCCTCGATGTCGCGTCCGGCGGTCGCGATGGCCAAGGAAGCCGTCAACCGCGCGTTCGAGACGCCGCTCGCGGAAGGCATGAATGTCGAGCGCAACCTGTTCCACTCGACCTTCGCGCTGGAGGATCGCTCCGAGGGCATGGCGGCGTTCATCGAGAAGCGCAAGCCGGTCAACAAGAACCGCTAAAGCATGATCCGGAAAAGTGCGAAGCGGTTTTCCGGACAAGATCTCATGCGCAGACAACAGGCTAAAGCGCGATGGTCTCATCGCGCTTTAGCCCATCCGGCTCCGTTGCAAGGCCGCGGTGACGAGCGCGCGATAGGCGCGCTCGGCGAAATGCGTCGGCTTGTCGAGACCGAGCCGCGCCAGGCATTCGCGGTCGGCGGCATCGGGCGGATGCCGCATGCCCTGCCACAGCAGGCCGGCGAGTTGCAGCGGCGTGCGCGGCGCCTGCTGCAAGATCTGCAAGGCCGGAATCAGCCGCTGCTCGACATCGGTGAAGTCGCTGCCGAACGGGAATGACGGCAGCAGTCCGGCGTCGCGCGCGGGCCTCAGCGCAGCACCGATGCGCTCGGGATAATTTTCGCGATGCGCCGCGGGAATCTCATAGCTGCGCGGCAGCTTGCCGGCGTCCTTGGCCTGCCGCATCAATTCGCCCTGGAAGCGGGAGTCCGACACCTGCAGCATCGCGGCGATCACGTCGGCATCGGATTTCCCCCTGACGTCGGCGACGCCATATTCCGTGACAAAGACATCGCGCAGATGCCGAGGGATGGTCTCATGTCCATAGAACCAGCGGATGTTCGACTGCGCCTGCCTGCCGGACTGACGGGTCGCCTCCAGCGCCAGCACCGAACGTGCGCCCTCGAGCGCGAATGCCTGCGCCACAAAATTATACTGGCCGCCGACCCCGCTCACGACCTGGCCGTTCTCGAGACCGTCCGAGATCGCAGCGCCGAGCAGCGTCGCCATCATCGCGTTGTTGACGAAGCGCGCATCGACCCGGGCGCGACGCTTGCCGTCCTCGTCGCCGAAGATCTCGTTGGTGAAGGAAACCGGCATCATCTGGATTCGCGCCAGCTGCTCCGGTGCCATCTCGCGCAGCGCCCGGTAGAATGATGGCGGGCCCAGGAAGAATGCGCCGTGCAGGATCACGCCCTCAACGTCGCGCTTGAGGATGCCGGCATCGATCAGTCCGAGGAACGCCTCGAACAGCATCTCGCTGACGCCGTAGAGACCCTTTTCGAACGAGCCGGTCTCGGCCGCGGCGAGTTGCCCGGTACCGGGCGCAAGGCGCTGCATGATGCCGCGGAATTGGGCGTTGTCGCGATGGCGGACCACGAGCCCCTGCGCCAGCGCGTCGCCGACCTGCCCGATGCCGATCTGCAGCGTGCCGCCGTCGCGCACCAGACCAGCGGCGTGCAAGCCGATCGCATATTTGGTGTCGCTGATCGGCTCGGACGGCGGCGCGAATAGCGGAAAATCGGTCTCGGGACTGTCGAGCACCGCGGCGAATTCATCCGCCGGCAGGTCGCCGGCGCCGGGCATGAACGGCAGCTCGGAATTGACCTGGCCGATCAGCTTGAACGACGCCCGCCCCTGCGCACGGGCGCGCAGCACGTCGAGCGTGGTGTCGGTGTTGCAGCTCAGGCTGTAGCGCGGCGCGCCGTCGACCACGCGCTTGGCTACGAGCTGAGGCACGACATTCAGTCCGCGCGACAACAGGTATGACGCCGCATGGGTGTAGTTGGCGGAAATGTAATGCTGTTGCGCGAATGGCTGGTGCAGCCACTGCCCCGCGAGGAAGAAGAACTCGATCACCTTGATGTTGGGCGGGAGCGCGCCGTGATGCAGCGCATCCGCATAGGCGAGATCCGGATAGCCGCCGAACAGGCGATCGATCACCGGTCCGATGAAGCGCCGTTCGAGCAGGCTCTTCGGCTTCGGCTTTTCCAGCGTCAGCGCGGAGAACAGCGTCAGGTTGATGGAGCGGTCGGCCACTGCTCGCGCATACAGCGCGTTGACGATGTGGTTGGCCTTGCCGAGGCCGAGCGGCAGCCCGACCACCAGTTCGGTTCCGACGTCACGAATGATGTGCTCCGCGATCGCCTCGGGGTCGGAGAAGAATATCGGCATCAGCAATGGACCCGGACGAGACGGTGGATAACCGGCATCGTTGAATCGACGGCCGGCGGTTCAAACTTATACTTCATATGACCGATACAAGCGCCTGTGACGAACCGGCAACAGACAAGAACTGAAATGATGTGCAGATGTCGCGCGGCGGTTTGTCTGTGGCGGCACCGCCCCGTAAACAGGTAGATGTGTCGGCGGCGTCGGCGGGGGCGGACTGCCGGGGTTTTTGGTTTGCGGGATCACATGGTTGAGCGTGCCGCGAGGGTCGGCGATGTTGCGAGGCGCGTGCTTTTGTCGGGCATCGGCCTTGGCGTGCTGGCATGCGCGCTGCTGACGGAGACTGCGGCCCGCGCCGAGAGCCTGCCGGAAGCCCTGGTCAAGGCGTATCAGACCAATCCGCAACTCAATGCCGAGCGGGCGCGCCAGCGGGCGACCGACGAGAACGTGCCGCAGGCGCTGGCCGGCTACCGTCCCCAAATCATCGCCGGCCTGTCGGTCGGCCTGCAGGCGGTGCGCGACCAGCTGCCCGGCAATGTGATCCAGACCGCAACGCTGAAGCCGTGGCAGATCGGCGTCACGGTGACGCAGACCCTGTTCAACGGCTTCAAGACCGCCAACAGCGTCCGCGTCGCCGAGTTGCAGGTGCAGTCCGGCCGCGAGGCGCTGCGCAATGTCGGCCAGGGCTTGCTGCTCGACGCCGTCACCGTCTACACCAATGTGCTGGCCAACCAGACCCTGGTCGAGGCGCAGCGCGCCAACGTCGCCTTCCTGAAGGAGACCCGGGCAATCACCGAACGGCGTCTCAATGCCGGCGACGTGACGCCGACCGATACCGCCCAGGCCGAGGCGCGGCTCAACCGCGGCCTCGCCGACCTCAACGCCGCCGAGGTCAATTTCGCGGTCAGCCAGGCCACCTATGCACAGGTGGTCGGCAATGCGCCATCCCAGTTGCGTCCGGCCGAGACCATCGACCGGCTGTTGCCGCGCAGCCGCGAGGATGCGATCGCGCTCTCGCTCCGCGAGCATCCCGCCGTCACCGCGGCAGGCTTCGACGTCGACGTCGCCTCGACCTCGATCCGCGTCGCCGAGAGCAGCCTGATGCCGAATGTCTCGGTGCAGGGCAGCGTCAGCCGCAGCCGCGACACCGACACCACGCTCGGCAGCTTCGGCACCGATCAAGCCTCGGTGATCGGTCAGGTCACGCAGCCGATCTATGACGGCGGCACCGCCGCATCGCAGACCCGGCAGGCCAAGGAAGTCGCGGCGCAGAGCCGGCTGGTGCTGGATCGAGTCCGCAATCAGGCCAAGACCGCCGTGGTCAGCGCGTGGGTCGCCAATGAGGGCGCCAAGATCGCGGTGTCGGCCTCGGAGTCCGAGATGAAGGCCGCGGAAGTTGCGCTCGCCGGCGTGCAGAAGGAAGCCGCGGGCGGCCAGCGCACCACGGTCGATGTGCTCAACGCGCAGCAGGATTTGATCACGGCGCGGGCACGGCTGATCGGTGCGCAGCGCGACCGCGTGATCGCCTCCTACACGCTGCTCAGCGCGACCGGACGGCTCGACGTCAAGACGCTCAACCTGAAGACGCCGGACTATCTGCCCGAGGTGCATTACCATCAGGTGCGCGACGCCTGGCACGGCCTGCGCACGCCATCGGGACAATAGGCGTTGTGGAACCGTTCGCTCCGCGAACTGGCCCTTCCCGCCCGCTCTCTCCGCCGATAACCTCCGCCCCCGCCGGCAACCCATAATGCCGGCGCGCGCATGGCGCGCATAACAGCCGAGCACGCAGGGAGACGTCCAATGCTGACGCGACGCGATATGATGCTGGCTTCCATCGCAGCCGGAGTGACCATGACCAGCAGCAACGCATTTTCCAAGGCAGCGCAACCATCGACCGCGGTGAACTTCGACGTGCCTGCAGGGGCGTGCGACTGCCACACCCACATCCATGGCGCCCCCGAGAAATTCCCGTTCTTCGCCGGCCGCGTCTACACTCCGGAACCGGCCTCGCCGGAGGAGATGAGCGCGCTGCACAAGGCGCTGCATGTCGAGCGCGTGGTGATCGTGACGCCGAGCGTCTACGGCCCCGACAATTCGTCGACCCTGTTCGGCATCACGGCCCGCGGGCCGACCGCGCGCGGCGTCGCCGTGATCGACGACAAGACCAGCGAGAGCGATCTCGATGCCATGAACAAGGCCGGCTTCCGCGGCATTCGCCTCAACCTCGCGACCGGCGGCGTCAACGATCCGAATGTCGGCCGGCAGCGCTTCTCGGCCGCGATCGAGCGGATGAAGGCGCGCGGCTGGCATGTGCAGCTGTTCACCAGCCTCGCCATGATCTCCGCGATCAAGGACCTCGTCGCCACAGCGCCGGTGCCGGTCGTGTTCGACCATTTCGGCGGCGCCGAGGCCGCGCTCGGCACGGGCCAGCCGGGATTTGCCGACCTGCTCGCGCTGGTCAAGTCCGGCAAGGCCTATGTCAAGATTTCCGGCGCCTACCGCGCCTCCAAGCTCGCGCCCGATTATGCCGACGCCACGCCGCTGGCGCAGGCGCTGATCGCGGCCAATGCCGAGCGCATCGTCTGGGGCACCGACTGGCCGCACCCGGATTCGGTGACGCCGCAAGGCAGGAAGGTCACCGACGTGACGCCGCTGTTTCAGATCGACGACGGCCGCCTGCTGAACCAGCTTCCGGTCTGGGCGCCGGATGCCGCGATCCGCAAGGCGATCCTGGTCGACAACCCGGCACGGCTCTACGGCTTCACCTGATTCCTTCTGAGCTAGCGCTCGCGCGGCCGGCGCGAGAAATAGAAGATCAGCACCGGCAGCGTGATCAGGATCACCAGCGGCGCCAGCATCATGCCGGTGACGACGACGATGGCGAGCGGCTTCTGCACCTGCGAGCCGATGCCTTCCGAAATCGCCGCCGGCAACAGGCCGACGCCTGCCACCACGCAGGTCATCAGCACCGGACGCAACTGCAGCTCGCCGGTGCGGATCACCGCGCGCATCCGGTCATAGCCTTCGTCGATCAGCTGGTTGAACTGCGACAGGATGATGATGCCGTCCATCACGGCGATGCCGAACAGCGCGATGAAGCCGATCGCCGCCGAGACGCTGAACGGAATCCCCGAGATCAGAAGCCCGAGCACGCCGCCGAAGATCGCCATCGGGATCACGCTCATCGCGAGCATGGTGTCGACCATCGAGCCGAAATTGAAGAACAGCAGCACCGCGATCAGCGCGAGGCTGATCGGCACCACGATCGACAGCCGCCTGATCGCATCCTGCAGATTGCCGAATTCGCCGACCCACTCGACACGCGATCCCGGCGGCAGCTGCACCTGCTCGTCGATCTTCTGCTGCGCCTCCCGGATCGCGCTGCCGAGGTCGCGCTCGCGCACCGAGAACTTGATCGGCAAATAACGTTCCTGCTGTTCGCGGTAGATATAGGCCGCGCCGGAGATCAGGTTGATCGAGGCCACTTCAGAGAGCGGGATCTGCGTGATGCCGCCATTGGCGTTGGCCACCCCGATCCGCAAATTCTGGATCGCCTCCGCGCTCTTGCGGTATTCCGGCGCAAGGCGGACGATGATCGGGAAGTGCCGGTCGCTGCCGGGTTCGTAGAGGTCGCCGGCGCTATCGCCACCGACCGCAACCCGGATCGTGGCGTTGATGTCGCCCGGCGACAGGCCATAGCGCGCGGCACGGGCGCGATCGACGTCGATCTGGATGGTCGGCTGGCCGAGCGAGGTGAACACCGCAAGGTCGGTGACGCCTTGCACGGTCGACAACACCGACTTGATCTTGTTGGCGGTGTCGGTCAGCGCCTGCAGATCATTGCCGTAGAGCTTGATCGAGTTCTCGCCCTTCACGCCGGACACCGCTTCCGACACGTTGTCCTGCAGATATTGCGAAAAATTGAATTCGACGCCCGGGAATCTCTCCTGCAACTGCGCCAGCAATTGCGCGGTCAGCACTTCCTTGTCGTGGGTGGTGGGCCATTCGCTGGCCGGCTTCAGCGGTGCGAAGAACTCGGCGTTGAACAGGCCGGCCGCGTCGGTGCCGTCGTCGGGACGGCCGTGCTGCGACACCACCGACAGCACCTCGGGACGGCTGCGGATCAGCTTGCGCATCTCGTTGACGTAGGCATTGCCTTCCTGCAGCGAGATCGTCGGCGGCAGCGTGGCGCGGATCCACAGATTGCCCTCCTCGAGCTTGGGCAGGAATTCGAGGCCGAGGAAGCGCGCGAAGATGATGGTCATGACCACGAGGCCGGCCGCACCGGTCATCACCATCCTGCGGTTGGCGATCGCCCAGTTCAGCACCGGCACGTAGATCCCGTCGAGCTTCTTGACGATCCAGGTCTCGGTCTCGTGGATGTGCGCCGGCAGGATGATCGCGCTCAGCGCCGGCGTCACCGTGAAGGTCGCAAGCAGACCGCCGGCAAGCGCATAGGCATAGGTGCGCGCCATCGGGCCGAAGATGTTGCCCTCGACACCGGATAGCGTGAACAGCGGCAGGAACGCCGCGATGATGATCGCCGCGGCAAAGAAGATCGAACGCGACACATCGGCCCCCGCCGACAGGATGGCGTGGCTCTTCATCCCCATCACCGTGTCCTCGGAGATGTGGCTTCGCTCGTCTTCCGACAGCGCGGTGGTCTGCGACAGCCGGCGGAAGATCGCCTCCACCATGATCACGGTGGCATCGACGATCAGGCCGAAATCGATCGCGCCGACCGACAGCAGATTGGCGGATTCGCCGCGCAGCACCAGGATGATCACGGCGAAGAACAGCGCGAACGGGATCGTGGCACCAACGATCAGCGCGCTGCGGAGGTCGCCGAGGAAGATCCACTGCAACAGCACGATCAGGAGGATGCCGACCACCATGTTGTGCAGCACGGTGTGGGTGGTGAGCTCGATCAGGTCCTTGCGGTCGTAGATCCGCTCGATCTTCACGCCGGGCGGTAGAATCGAGGAATGGTTGATGTCGTGGACCAGCTGCTCGACGCGGGAGATCGTCGGCGAGCTCTGCTCGCCGCGGCGCATCAGCACGATGCCCTGCACGATGTCGTCGTCATTGTCGAGGCCGGCGATGCCGAGCCGCGGCTTCTCGCCGATCGTGACATGGGCGATGTCGCGCACCAGCACCGGATTGCCGCCGGACTGCGAGACCATGGTGTTGGCGAGGTCGTCGATCGATCGGATCAGGCCGACGCCGCGCACCACGGCCGATTGCGAGCCGATGTTCACGGTGTTGCCGCCGACATTGATGTTGGCGTTGGACACCGCCTGCAGCACCTGCGGCAGCGTCAGGCCGTTGGCGACCAGCTTGTTGAAGTCGACCTGGATCTCGTAGGTCTTGGTCTTGCCGCCCCAGCCGGTGACGTCGATCACGCCGGGCACCGCGCGGAAGCGGCGCTGCAGCACCCAGTCCTGCAGCGTCTTGAGGTCGAGCACGCTGTAGTTCGGCGGTCCCTTCAGGCGGTAGCGGAAGATTTCGCCGATCGGGCTCAGCGGCGAGATGCCGGGCAGCACGTTGCCCGGCAGTGGCGCGAGCTGCGACAGGCGGTTGAGCACTTGTTGCAGCGCTTCGTCATAGGTATAGTCGAAGGAGAACTGCAGCTTGACGTCGGAGAGGCCGTACAGCGAGATGGTACGGATGGTCTTGAGGTTCTTGATGCCGGCGACCTGGGTCTCGATCGGGATCGTGATGTAGCGCTCGATCTCCTCGGCCGAGAGGCCAGGGCTTTGCGTCACGATGTCGACCATCGGCGGGGTCGGATCGGGATAGGCCTCGATGTTGAGCTGCCTGAACGCGAGCAGGCCGCCGATGAAGACGGCCACGAACATGGCCACCATCAAGTAGCGGCGATTGACGGCAAGGGCGACGAGGCGATCCATTCAGATCGGCGCTTTCAACTGGAAGGGACTTTTCTTATTGAGCGTGATCTCCGCGCAAACGCGTTGCGCGTTTGTCGCGAGGGAAAACCGCTTCCCACGTTTCCGGATCATGCGCTTAGGTGCCTGATGCGGCGCGGTCGATGAAGAGGCTTCCCTTCGTCACGATCTGCTCGCCCGGCTTGAGGTTGCCGGCGACCTCGACGAGGTCGCCATTGATGAGGCCGGGCTTGATCTGGCGCAGTTCGATGGTCTTGTCGTCGGGCCTCGCGACCCAGACCCGAACCTGGTCGCCCTCGTAGATCAGCGCCTGCTTCGGCACGCCGACCGCCGGATGATCGCCCTTCGAATACAGCGTCACATTGGCGAACATCTCGGGCTTCAGCCGCTTGTCGGCGTTGTCGATGGTGGCGCGGACCAGGAGGCGGCGCGAGGTCGCGTCGATCGCCGCGGCGACATAGTTGACCCGGGCGTTCAGCACCTTGCCCGGCAGCGCCATCACGCTGAAGGTGAGGTCCTGCCCGACCGCGACGCTGTCGGCGTCGGATTCGCGGACAAAGGCGATCAGCCAGACCGTCGACAGATCGCCGATCACGTAGACCGGGTCGCTGGCGCCGGTCGAGACATACTGGCCCGGACCGGCCTTGCGCTGGACCACGGTGCCGCCGATCGGCGCGAACACCGTCGTCTCCGGATTGAGGCGGCCCTTCTGCCGCAGCGTCGTGATGTCGTCGTCGCTGAAGCCGAGGATGCGCAGCTTGTTCTGCGCCGCTTCCAAAAGCGTCTGCGCCGAGCGCGCATCGTTCTGCGCTTGCACCAGCGCCGCCTGCGCCTGCTGATAATCCTTCAGCGGGATTGCCTTGCCCTCGGACAGATCCTTGGCGCGCTTCTCCTGGATCTGCGCCAGGTCGAGCGCCGACTGCGCCTTGTTGAGGCCGGTCATCGCCGCGACGTAATCGTTCTGCGCCTGCACGGTGTCGGCCGCCTCGATCACGAACAGCGGCTGGCCTTTCACCACGGCATCGCCCGGCCGCACCATGAGGCGGGTGACGCGCCCGGTATAGGGCGAGTAGACCGGGGTGGAGCGGTCCTCATCGATGCCGATCTTGCCCTCGGTCACCAGCTCGGAGCGGAAGGTGCGCTCGCTCACGGTCTGGAAGGTCAGGCTGGCCCACTCGGCCGCCGACGGGGCATAGCGCGCGCCGCCCTTGCGGGACTGGCTGGAGACTTCCGAAGATGTCTGCTTTTCCGTGCCGAAACGCGTGTAGCCATAGGCACCCGCGCAGGCAGCCGCCAGCAGCGCCGCGGCCACGACCAGGCGCGGGCGGCTAAAGCTCTGCATTCTCTTGGTAAACTCTTTCACCATGCGGTCCGCGGGGTCGATCGTTGCAGCGTCCGGCGGGACAGCCCCAGCGGTGCGCTAATAGTGCTGAATTGGCGTTTCAAACAACCTAAAAATCGCCCTTCGGCGATGCCAGTCGTTAAAGTTTGGATAGCCTGAACGGCAGCTGAATGTCTCATCCGGGAAACTCCGGGGGAGGAAACTCCGGAGGGTGGCTGCCGAGCGGCATGGCCGGACGGGACCAATGGGCCGGGGTCCGTGACAGCACCGCCGCGTGGCGGACGGAGCTCAGCGTGCCGAAACCGGACGGCAGCCGTTCGATGAAGGGTTGCACCGCATCCGCCTTCAGGTCCTCGGTCGCAAGGCCTCCCTCGAGGCGGCCGAGATCCCACAGCCAGCGCCCGGTCTGAGCCAGCGATACCTGGACGTGCCAGCTGCCGCCCTCGCGGGCCTGACGGGCCTTCGCCATCATGGCACCGAACGCCATGAAATATCCGGTCGCGTGGTCGAGCATCTGGGCCGGCAATTCCTTCGGCCCATCCGTGCCCGCCGCCTGTCCTTCGGCATGATTGAAGCCGGTCGTGGTCTGCACCAGCGAGTCGAAGCCGCGGCGTCCGGCCCATGGTCCGGCATGGCCGTAGGCCGACAGCGTCACATAGACGATCCCGGGATTGATCCGCGCCGCTTCCTCCGGCGAGAAGCCGAGTCGCGCAATCGCCTGCGGACGATAGCCCTGCGAGAGAATATCGGCCTGCGCCACGAGACCCTGCATCACGCCCCGCCCCTGCTCGCTCCGCAGTTCGAGGAAGCTCGTGAGCTTGCCACGGCCGGTGTCGATGGTGAGCCAGGGGATCGCCGGCAGATCGGGACCGGAGATCAGCAGCACGTCGGCACCATGCGCCGCAAGCGTGCGGCCGGCGACGGGACCGGCGATCACGCGCGACAGATCGAGGACACGGATGCCGGCCAGCGGCCGGTTGCCGGCGGGCCACGGCTTCGGCGCGGCCTCGCCGATCTTCTCGATCGAGATCAGCGGCAGTTTTGCCAGTTCTTTGGCATGAGGCGTCGCCGACCACTCGTCGTGCGAGCGCATCAAGGCGACGACGCCGCCGGCGGCGTAGGCCGCGGTCTCGAACGCCTCGCCGTCCCATTGCAGCAGCGCGGCCTGGACCTCGTCACGCTCGGCGTTGCAGCCCAGCACCTTGCAGACGGCATCGCGATGATGCGGGAAATTGGTGTGCAGGCGGACGAAGCGGTTGTCCTTGACACGATAGACGCCGGCGATCTTGTCCCAGGCTGGCGGCGGCGGCTTGTCGTCGACGCGCAAATAGCGCTCGCTGCGGCATTCGACGACGGCATGACGGATGTCGACCGCGACCTCTTGCTGCTCGCCGCTGCGGGCCTTCCAGATCTCGGCCGCCGCGAGGCCGGCTGCTGCGATCGGCGCCTGCGCTGCCGCCGCGACCCGAAACGACGACGGCAGCTGCGGCTCACTGCCGGTCAATGTGACCGCATCGAGCGCGGCCGGCGCGCCGCCGGCGCCGGTCCAGACATCGGAAAGGATTTCACGAATGTCCTGCATGCGCATACCCGTTTGCGATTATTCTATGCCCGAGCATGATGACAAAAAGGCGGTGCCCGATCCCAACCGTCATTTCCAGCCCTGCCTATATCTAGCTCTGCCCGACCCACACAGGAGTTGCAATGGCTGCCATCGATCCCCTCACCGCCGGCGGTGTCTTCCTCGCGACCGCAGCGACCGACGCGGTCTATGTCATGTTCACCTCGGCGGTCGTGGCACGCAAGCGCGTGCCGGCGGCGACCTGGAGCAGCGTCTGGTATGTGCTCTCCTCCTATGCGGTGATCAGCTACACCGAAAACTGGCTCTACGTCGCCTTCGCCGCCCTCGGCTCGTGGGTCGGCGCCTATGCATCGATCACCTTCCTGCACCGCCCGCCCGGCGGACCGCCGGTCGGCGCCGCGGTGGAGTAGCATGCAGCGGCTGAGGAAGTCATCCGTCATCGATGTGACATGGGGCCCGTCCGACAGGGACCGGTTGTAAGCTGCGTGTCAGCATTCGCGTGTAGGCTATGCGTTCGCATTCTCGCGACATAAGTCGTTGAACTGATTGGATGGACAATGGCGCGTTCGCGCCGCATCCACCATCCCGCTTGCTGTTTCGAGACGGCCGCTGCGCGGCCTCCTCAGCATGACGGTGATAGACACGGGCTGACGATCTCTAGTGCGCAATTGCGCACGGGGGGCCAGGACGACGGCGGTGGATGGTCCTCGATTCATGATGACAAACACGCGGGTGTCATCACATGCGAATGCGAAAGCGGGCGATCCAGTATTCCAGAGACGGTCGTGCTTGAGCCGAGAGGGCGTCCTCCGCTGTCGTCCCTGCGAAAGCAGGGACCCATACTCCGTGGCGGTTGTTGTGGAGGGGACTCGTCGTTGCAGCACTGCTCAACATGACCATCGGTGGTTATGGGTCCCTGCTTTCGCAGGGACGACACCGAATGTATGGCGGCTTCTGAGTCAAATGAGTCAAACTTCCGCATTCTCGCGACATGATCTGTCCGAGCTTTGCTCTTCGTTCCGCCCTCTCCGTTAGCAGAGGGCGCAGGGAAAGCCGGGTGCCGATCGCACCCATGGGCCCCGTGCAAAAAGGTAGAAAGCACGGGGGTAGGACCACAGGTGTAACCGGAGCAATCCGGCTTTCCCTGCGCGATGGCTTACGGCTTATACGTGCTCTCCCCGGCGAGACTGGGCTTTTTTGTCACCGTCTTCGCAACGCGCGTCGCGCTATGCGAAAAGACACCTGCCGCTAGGGCGTCAGGCCTGCACGATTTCGCCGTCCGCGTCATGCGCACTCGTCAGTTGCGCAATCCGCGTCCACCGCATCTCGACCCACGTTCGTGACGACCGCGAAGCGCCCCTCGTGTCGGGTGAGACAGGCATATTGAGCATCTGAGTTGGGTCTGCCGTCAAGTCAAATTCCGAAAAGCCGAATAAGTAGGATGGGATTGTTTCGTTTCGATCGCGATAACGCGGATAGAGGATACCGTCATCCTGAGGTGCGAGCTCTTGCGAGCCTCGAAGGATGCACGGCCACATTCGGGCCGTCGACCCTTCGAGACGGCCGCTCCGCGGCCTCCTCAGGGTGACGGTGAGAGAGCCGTCGCACGCGGTTCAATGGAAATCGCGGGACGGCGGCAGGATGCGGACGTTGCGCGGGTGGCGGATCTTTTGCGGCGAGTTGTCGCCGTGATCGCGACGGTCGTCGTTGAGCGGCTCGATCAGCGCGGGGCCCGCCGGCACCGGATGCTTGCGGCTCAAGGATTCGTTGGCGAGGCCGATCAGATCGTGGGAGCGATCGGTCATGCGCTGCGCCACCAGATGCGTCACGCCCTCCGGGCTGCTCTGGATATAGCCCTCGACCAGGATCAGGCGCGCGCCCATCACCTCCTTGCGGTACTGCTCCATCACCTTCGGCCACACCACGATGTTGGCGATGCCGGTCTCGTCTTCCAGCGTCATGAACACGACGCCCTTGGCGCTGCCTGGCCGCTGCCGCACCAGCACGACGCCGGCACAGCGGACGCGGCGACGGTCATTGCTCTGGTTGATGGTGTGACAGGCGACGACGCGCTCCTTCGTGAAGGTGTCGCGCAAAAACTCCATCGGATGGCCCTTCAGCGACAGGCGGATGGTCTGATAGTCGGCGACCACCTGCTCCGGACGCGGCATCTCCGGCAGCGGCTTGGCGCCCTCATCCGGCTGCTCGCGCGCGGTGGCGGCCTCGAACAGCGGCAGCGGCACGTCGTCGGGCAACCGCCGCACCGCCCACAGCGCCTCGCGGCGGTCGAGCCCGAGCGAGCGGAACGCGTCGGCGTCAGCGAGCAGGATCAACGCGCGCTTGGGCAGGCCGGTGTCGCGGGCGAAATCTTCCAGCGAGGTGAAGGGCCGGCGGTTGCGCGCGGCGACGATGCGGTCGGCCCAGTCGAGTTCTCCGTCCAAGGCCGCTCGGGAGGTGGGAGGGTTCCCTCCCCCCTTGCGGGGTCCGAGGCGAGCGAAGCTCGCTCTCGAGGTTAGGGAAAGGGGTAAGCCGCACGGGCGGTGGTCGTGGCTTACCCCTCTCTCCAACTCTCCCCCGCAAGGGGGGAGAGAGCCCATCCGTTCGTGCCTTCCTGACTCATGCACATCTGCGTTTCGCGCGCCCACGATGCGCAATTGCTTATCGGAGAATGACGACTGTAACTGCTTCAACCGCTCCTCATCCTCATCCAGCCAGTGAAATCCGTCGATCTGGCGGAAGCCGAGCCGCACCGCGCAGTATTTCCCGTCGCGCTCCTCCAGCGTGTTCTGCGCAAAACTAAAGGAGACATCGACCTCGCGCACCGTGACGCCGTTCTTGCGGGCGTCGCCGACGATCTGGGCCGGGGCATAGAAGCCCATCGGCTGCGAGTTGAGCAGGCCGCAGCAGAACGCATCGGGATGATGGTGTTTCAGCCACGAGGAGATGTAGACGAGCTGGGCGAAACTCGCGGCATGGCTTTCCGGAAAGCCGTAGGAGCCGAAACCCTTGATCTGGTCGAAGCAGCTGCGGGCGAAGTCCGGATCGTAGCCGCGCGCCACCATGTTGCCGACCAGCTTCTCCTCATAGCTGCCGATGGTGCCGAGATTGCGGAAGGTCGCCATCGAGCGGCGCAGGCCGTTGGCTTCCTCGGAGGTGAAATGGGCCGCCTCGATCGCGATCCGCATCGCCTGCTCCTGGAACAGCGGCACGCCGAGCGTCTTGTGCAAGACCTTGTAGAGTTCGTCCGGTGGGCCGTGCTCGGGCGATGGCGCAGGATAGCTTTCCTTCTCCTGCTTGTTCCGCCGCCTCAAATAAGGATGCACCATGTCGCCCTGGATCGGACCGGGGCGCACGATCGCGACCTCGATGACGAGATCGTAGAAGGTGCGCGGCTTCAGCCGCGGCAGCATATTCATTTGCGCCCGGCTCTCGACCTGGAACACGCCGAGCGACTCGCCGCGACACAGCATGTCGTAGACTTCTTCTTCGTCCTGCGGGACCGAGGCGAGCTCCCAGTGCTCGCCCTTGTGGTCGGCGATCAGGTCGAAGCATTTGCGGATGCAGGTCAGCATGCCGAGCGCCAGCACGTCGACCTTCATCATGCTAAGGGCGTCGACGTCGTCCTTGTCCCATTCGATGAAGGTGCGGTCGTCCATCGCGGCGTTGCCGATCGGCACATAGGTGTCGAGCCGGTCCTGGGTCAGCACATAGCCGCCGACATGCTGCGAGAGATGGCGCGGAAACTCGATCAGCTCGGTGGCGAGCTCGACTGCGAGGTTGATCATCGCATTTTTGGGATCGAGCCCGGCCTGGCGCACCTGCATGTCGTTGAGGCCCTTGCCCCAGCTGCCCCACACGGTGTCGGCGAGCGCCGCGGTGACATCCTCGGTCAGCCCGAGCGCCTTGCCGACATCACGGATCGCGCTGCGCGGGCGATAATGGATCACGGTGGCGATGATCGCGGCACGGTGGCGGCCGTAGCGGCGGTAGACATATTGCATCACCTCCTCGCGCCGCGAATGCTCGAAATCGACGTCGATGTCGGGCGGCTCCAGCCGCTCCTTGGAGATGAAGCGCTCGAACAACAGATCGACCTTGGTCGGATCGACCGAGGTGACGCCGAGCACGAAGCAGACCGCGGAATTCGCCGCCGAGCCGCGTCCCTGGCACAGGATGTTCTGGCTGCGCGCATAGTGCACGATGTCGTGCACGGTGAGGAAGTAATGCGCGTATTTCAGCTCGGCGATCAGCGCGAGCTCCTTGTTCAGGGTGGTACGAAGCTTTTCGTCGATCTCGCCGCCGAAATATTTGTCGACACCGGCCCAGGTCAGATCTTCCAGATGCTGCTGCGCGGTCTTGCCCGGCGGCACCGGCTCGTCGGGATACTGATATTTGAGCTGGTCGAGCGAGAAAGAGATGCGCGCGGCAAAGCGCATGGTTTCCGCGATCGCGTCCGGCAGATCGCGAAACAACCTGATCATTTCATGCGCCGGCTTGAGATGCCGCTCGGCATTGGCCTCGAGCCTGCGGCCGACAGCCTCGATCGTGGTCTTTTCGCGGATGCAGGTCAGCACGTCCTGCAGCGGGCGGCGCGCCGGATGGTGATAGAGCACCTCATTGGTGGCGAGCAGCGGCACATCGGCATCAGTGGCGAGGCCATGCAGCCGCGCGAGGCGGCGCCTGTCGTCGCCACGATAGAGCAAGCTTGCGGCGAGCCAGACGCCGTCGGCGGCGCTTGCCTTCAGTTGCGCAAGGATATCGAGCGCAACAGGCGCCTCGAAGCGATGCGGCAGCGCCAGCACCAAAAGCTGGCCTTCGGCGAAGTCGATGAGATCGGACAGGGTAAGCCGGCAGTCGCCCTTCTCGATGCGCTCGATGCCGCCGCCGCGCTTGCCGCGGGTCAAGAGCTGGCACAGCCGGCCATAGGCGGCGCGATCGCGCGGATAGACCAGGATGTCGGGCGTAGAGTCGATGAAGACGATGCGGGCGCCGATCAAGAGCTTTGGCGGATGGGCGACCTTCTCACTGTCGAGCTCCTTCCAGGCGCGCACCACGCCGGCCAGCGTGTTGTGATCGGCGAGTCCGATCACGGGAATCCCGAGTTCGCTCGCCTGATGCACATAGGCGCGCGGATCGGAACCGCCGCGCAGGAAGGAGAAATTGCTGGTGATGCCGATCTCGGCATAGTCGGGTGGAGGTGCGCTCATGCGAACAGCCCGTGCACATACCAGCTGGCCGGGACGGGCTTACCCTCCTCGTCCCGCAGCTCGCTCTCGTAGAGGCCGTCGCGAAAGATCCAGAAGCGCTGGCCCTCGGCGTCCTCGACGCGGAAGTAGTCGCGCGTCAGCGATGCGCCGTCCTGCTTCCACCATTCCATCGCGATGCGCTCGGGGCCCTCGACCCGCACCACGTCGTGCTGCGCGCGCCGCCAGGTGAATTGATGCGGCGGACCGTCGGGCACGGTCGCGAACGGCACCTTGATCGGTTCGGGCCGCTCGAACAGCCTGAGCGGACGCAGCGGCGGTTCGCCTGCAACCCGTTCCGGCCAGGCGGCGGCGCCCGCCGCGGCCAGATGATGCTGCGCCGGCAGCGCCAGCGCCGATCGTTCGGGGATGTGGCTCTCCAGCGGCAGATGCACGACGACGCGTTTTCCGCCGATGCGGGCGGCGATGCGGTCGATCAGCGCCGAGAGCTCGTCATTGTCGTGTATGGTGGCGTCGAGATCGCGCTGCTGCTGCACCACGATCTCGGTACGCCCTGCGGCGAGGCGAATGAGATCGAAGCCGAAGCCGGGATCGAGCGGATCACTCAGCGCATCGAGCCGCTCGCGGAACAGGCGGTCGATCATCTCGGGCCGCGTCACCGGACGCCCGGTCTCGACCATGATCGCCGCGACCTTGCCGTCGGTGCGGAAGAAGCTCGCTTCCAGCTGCCGCGCGCCCTTGCCCTGCTTGTCCATCGCCGCAACCAGCATCCTGGCGAGGCTCGAGAGCGTCAGCGCGATCACGGTGTCGGTCGCGACCGGCTCGGGGAAACGCTTCTCGACGATGTAGTCGGGCAGCGGCTTGCGCGGGCTGATCGGGGCATCGCCCTGCCCGAGCGCGTGGCTGAGCAAGGTGGTGAAGGCCGCACCGAACCGCGCCGAGATCTCATGCGGCGCGCGCGAGGCGACATCGCCGATGGTCTTCAGGCCGGCACGGCGCAGGCCGGTGGTGACAGTGGCATCGGCACCGAGCGCCGACACCGGCAGCGGGCCGACCGCCGCCGCCTCCTCGCCATCGGCGACGATCTTGCCCGAGGCAATGCGCGTCAGCGTACGCGCCGCGATCGAGGTGCCGGCAATCGCCGCGCTGACGGCAAAGCCGCGCCGGCTCAGCGCCCCCGTCACGATCTGCAGCAGCGCGCGCTCGCCGCCGAACAGATGCGCGCAGCCGGTGATGTCGAGAAACAGACCGTAAGGCAGATCGAGCGCCACCAGCGGTGTGAAGCGGTCGCACCAGTCGGCGATGTCGTTCAGCGTCTTCAGATCGGCGGCGGGATCGGCGTCATAGACGGTGAGCTCGGGGCAGATCGCCCGCGCATTGGCGAGCGGCAGCCCGATCGACAGCCCGGCGCGCACCGCGGCCTCGTCGATCGCGTGCAGCAGGATGGCGTTGTGGTCTTTTGCGACGACAACGCTGGGGAGTTCTTGCACCGTTGTCGTTTGTGAAAAAAGTCGGTGGTCTTTCTTCGCCTCTCCCGCTTGCGGGGGAGGCCGGATCGCATCGTGAGATGCGATCCGGGTGGGGGCTCTCTCCTCAGCGGGACTCGTGGCGAGACCCTTTCTCTTAGACACAACGTGCG